>NZ_JABXEM010000108.1:0-33461 GCF_013372595.1 Myxococcus sp. AM011 | reverse complement strand
GGCGGGGGAGCCCCGTGCGGGGTGTTCTCCCGTCAGCCCTGGGTGGAATGCGGGCTTGCGTCGGCCGGGGAGTTCGGCTACTTGTCGCCTCGCTACAGCGGTTCTGCGCGATTAGCTCAGCTGGATAGAGCGTTGGCCTCCGGAGCCAAAGGCCACAGGTTCGAATCCTGTATCGCGCGCAGAGGAACGTGCCCGGGATACTTGGGGTTTTTCCCCGAGCATCCCGGGCGCTGACTCCCGCTCCGGCACCTCCACCCAGCGATTTCCCACCTGGCCGCGAAGCCGGAAGAGCGTCCTCGTGTCGGAGGACGTCAGCGGGCTGCCGTGCGAGGAGTTGGGCCTGCTCCTTGGCGAACTCCTTGTGGAGTTGGGGGACAGGCCCGGCGTGGTGGCGGCCTCCACCATCGGCCTCTCGGTGCAGCGGAGGGAAGGTGGGTCCTTCGGGCTTCTCCGCCCACGTTGGAGCCCTCGTCGCCCCCCGCATGTGTCGCCAGTGGACGTTCCGTCTGGTCGACTGCGGGAACCGGGACCTGCGCCGGAGCGCGAGGCCGCGACACCGTCTCCGTGTGCTGGTGGCCGTGGTGCTGAGGTGAGGTTGTTTCGTGCCTCAGGCTGCGCGCCTGGCTTCGCGGTGCGTCCGCTGCAGCTCTCCCGTCATGGTGAAGATGGCGGAGAGCCCGCATGCCGGACACGTCACCTGGATTGTTGGCGGAGGTGGTGGTGGCGGCTTGTACCCAGGAGCCGGGTTCACGAGAGGCCGCAACTCTGGCGGACGAGAGTCAGGCTCAATGTCACCATAACTTGCCTGGCATTCGGGGCAGTGGAGACGCCGAAGCAGTGGACGGATGACGGTCCGGTTGTATCGCCACACGACGAGCATCAAGACCATCACCACGAGCGCGACGCACGCGACCACGCCGGCGCAGAACACCAGAAAATCGGCAGGCTCCAAGGGCACCCCCTGACGCTACGAGTGTACCAGGGCACGTGTGCAGGGTGGCTCCGGGGGCAGGGATGACGCGCTCGCGCATCGAGTTCGTGCTGCCCGTGGGCACGAAGAACACGAGCAAGGTCCGTGACCGCCACCAGGTGCGAGCGAAGCGGGAGAAGGGGCCGCGCCAGGCCACGGAGCTGCTTTGGCCAGGGTGGACGGGCCCGGTGCTGCTGGTCGTGCGGCTGACACGTGTGTCGCCGCGGCTCCTGGCGGGCGGGGACTCCCTGCCCATCGTGCTGAAGAGCGTCCGCGACGAGGTGGCCCGGCAGCTCCGTGTCGACGACTCGTCACCCTTGGTTCGGTGGGTCTACGCACAATCGCGGGGAGAGTCCTCCGTGTTGGTGGAGCTGTCCTGGGGTGAGGATGCGCTCGCGGCGGCGGTCCGTGCACGGGACCGCTCACCCCACCCGCCAGCCGCGTTTCTTCCAACTGTCCCTGGGGTGTGCGGACCGCCTTCCCGACTGCTCCGACTCGCGGTCCGCCTGGCCGCCCCCGTTACGAACAGCTTGGGTGACCCGCCTGCGATCCATTACCCCGGTCCGTCACACCAGCCTGATGGCGTCCTCTACAACGGCATCAAGCGGCAGCGGTGAGGGGGCATCGCTTGTGACGCAGGACTTCGCTTTCCTGCGAGGCGAGGGCCACTTAGTGCTTCGTGCGAGCGGTGGCGGGGGGGTATCAGCTTCCGGCACGCCGGACGGCGCGGCCGCCCGGGGCTGGGTGGATGGGCGGAAGAAGCCCAGGTTCCTACGAGGAGGAGTTGATGAAGTGGTTGATTCTATTCTGTAACTTCATCGTCGCGTTCGGAACCGTAGGGGTCGTCACGCTTGTCCTCCGGCTGGTTGTGAAGCGCCATTTCTTCGCGGCCACCCTCGCGTGGGGAATCTCCTGCGCTCTGGTCGCCGCTGGATTGGGTGACAGCGCGGATCAGGGGCCGGCTTGGCCTGACGGCCTGACACCGACCGTCGTCGTCCTCCATGCCCTGGCGTCCCTCACGGTGGCCTCCATCCCTATTATCCGGCAGTGGTACATCGAGAGACAGCGGAAGGCTGGATTGTACTGGACGGCGGATGATGAGGAGCCGAAGCCCCCCGGACGCCGAAACCTGCTCTGAGGGGCATCCCTTTAAACCTCTTGCTTGACGCAATAGACGGTGCCGGCAGCAAGGATGCGTGATGTCGCGACCTGCCGGCGCACCTCGCTGCCCGGGGCGTAGCCGTTCTTCTTCCGTGGCTTCGGCCCGCGAGGGTGTTTGAGGAGCATCGCCGGGTCGACGTGTGTTGCCATTTTCACGAGCGTCCGGGCCAACTGCTTCGACGTCTGTCTTTCGTGCGGCACCCATACCTCTTCCGGAACGGCGACCTTCATTCCGCCGTAGTCCTCGCGCAATTCGGCCGCGATGTAGAAAGAGGAGATGGGCTTCTGCTCGCATACCGGATGGGCGGTCTGCACCGCCTGCAAGTGGGCCAACACGTCGTAGGCCGCCAGTGCGACGCAGAAGCCAAGCAGGGCGCCTCGAGGCGAGCCAAGGCTTCGCACCTCACTTTCAAGGACTGACTCCAGGCGGCCAAAGAGGCATTCAATCCGCCAGCGTGTGCGGTACAGCCGTGCGAGCGTTGTCGCCCGCTTGCGCTCCGCCGGGACATTCGTCAGCAACCGGATGACGGTGTCGCCGTCGTCGGTGGGCGTATCGAGTTCAATCTCGATGCGCCGCAGTCGCATCGCGCCGCCTGCTCCGTCGGGAATGGACACCGGTTGCTCGAAGACCGTCCCGTCTCGACGTGCCCCACCTCGCGTCGCGGGCGTTCCTCGGTCGGCGAGGGATTGCGAGCATGCTCCCGCACGAGCAGGAAGGCGCCGCACGACTTCCTGCTCGACCATCGACTCCTCCGCTGTCGCGCGGAGGGCTACTACCGCCATCTCTCCCATTGCTGACTGCCTCCCTCGGTTGTCGGCCCGGGGAGGGGGTCGGTTTTAGTGTCGCGAGGGGGGCAATTTTGCTGTCGCTCTACACCCTAGGCCAACAGTGGCCAGGGAGCGACCGTCCGCACAGGGCCCAGGGCGTGCCGACGGGGCTGTCCCTTCGCACGCCTGCTCACCTTCCTCCCTCACGGGGAGCCGCTGCCGAAGATGTTTAAAGGGATGCCTGTCAAAGGCCTCGGATGTGCAGGTCGCCCTGTCCGCAGGCGCCATCATAGCCGTCGATGATGATGAAGAGCTTCCGGCCTACTGGCTGATTCCGAAGAACGATATGCGACGTGGTGCTGTCGTCCGAACGATCATCATTGCAGGCATAGACAACACCCGTATCGGCAGCCCTGCGAATTTCCAGAACCGTGTCGTACTGCGAACCGCCAGTGCCGAAAGCATAGTCTCCCGTGACAGGGACAGTCCATGTGTACGACACGTCACGTGCACTGCCGGAGCCACATGTCGTGCGCCATTCGTTATTGGCGTTGCAGCTATTGAATCTGACCAGGTGGCCAAGGCCACTTCCGAGGTGTCCTCCGAACGTTGCCTGGGACACCTCGTTGTCCTCCTCGGCCACTGTCTCTCCAGGCGATGGCGCTTCCGCGGCTGGAGGTTCGGTGTACTCGCCAGCTTCGTCGTCGAGCGCGGGACCACATGCACCCAACAGCAATGCCCAGCCCGCCGCGTACAGAACTGCCCTTTTCTGGTTTGACATGAATGCACCTCGGGTACGGGGGCACCCTTGGCGATGCGTCACGGCCAAGAGCGGTCAGGCACAGGATGTGGTGCTTGACTGCTCTATGATTGTGTTGAGATTGGTTGGCCGTAACTGTCTGAATTGTCCGGGTCGCATTCTCGTAACGGACACTCTTGTTCTTGGGGGACGAGAGAGCTGGGGCAGTGGCGATTGTGAGACCCCTCACACCCAGGGGCCCTTGGGTGACCTGCCTGAGTTTTTCGGGCCGCTGACTACGTGAGAGGTGTCGGCCAGGATGGGTTGGCTCCCACTCCGCTCTGCGCTCACTCGTCTCGACGCAGCGCTTGAAATTTGGGCAGGCCCCGCCCCCGTGGTTGCGCTCAGCGGGAGGTGGCGGCGTCGGTCAGCGCGTCCGGACTGCTGTCACGCATCGAGCGCGCCGCGACCACGGCCAGGGCCAGGAAGATGAGGATGAGCGCGCGCGGAAAGGCCTGGATGCCGAACGCATCCTGTAGCACGCCAATGGCCGACGAACCGGCGACCCCCCCGACGCCGCCCGCCATTGTCATCGCCGCGCTGCAGCTCAGAAGCTGTGCGCCGGTGAAGCGGTCCCCGATGGACGCCAGCGCCACCGTCGTCGTGCCATAGGCGCAAGCGCCCCAGACGAACAGGAACAGGTACAGCAGCGGCGTCGACGCGCCGATGACCCACGGCAGCGCGCCGCCGCCGAGCACGGTGAGCAACGCGCAGCCCACCATCACCGGGCGCCGACCCCAGCGGTCGGACACCCAGCCAATGGGCGGCTGCAACAGCACGTTGCCGACGTTCAGCACGCTGAGGCCGATGCCCATGAACGCGGTGCTCGTGCCATGGACCGCCCCGAACCTGGGCAGGAACGCCAGGGACGCGTGGTCGAACGCGCCGAACGACGCGGCCGCGAGCAACGCCGCGGGGATCAACGGGACCGCTCCGAGCACCGGCGCGCGCGCCGTGCCGTGGAAGTCCGGCAGTTGCTTGCTGACGAGCAGCACCCCCGTCGCGCACGCGACGAACGCGGCGCCGAGCATCGCGAAGCAATGGGGCGAGCGGAAGTCCGCCAGCGACACCAGCAGCGGGCCGCACGCGAAGCCCGCCGACAGGCACGACGTGTAGATGCCGAACACCCGGCCGCGGCGCCCCGACGGCGTGAGCTGCGCGAGCCACGCCTTGTTGACGATGTAGAAGCCGCCCACCGCCAGCCCCCACAGCAGGCGCGCGGCAATCCACAGGAGCGGCTCGGGCACGAGCGCCATCGACGCCATCGCGGTCAGGCCGAGCATGCAGCTCGCGACGCCGATGCGCACGGCGCCGAACCGCTCGGCCGCCCACGGAATCACGAACGACGAGGCAATCAACCCAAGGGGGCTGCACGCCGCGGAGATGCCAATCACGCTGTCAGCGACGCCCTGCCGGGACAGCAACACGCCGAGCAGCACGGGCGTGCCGCCCACCGCGACGGCGAACATGCCGACCAGGAACGAAATCGTGAGGATGCTCCGCCACGCGGCGGCGTCCGAGGAGGATGGGCTCATGGAACTAGTGGCGCGCGACCATGACCGGCAGCATCGCGCCGCCCTTGTAGAGGCTCATGATGGGGCTCTGGTTGGCGCGCGACAAGAAGCCCACCGCCTTGCCGCCGAAGATGAAGGTGTTGAGGTCGGCGATCCGCGGCGTGATTTCGCCCGTGGCCGGGTCCGGACAGTGGACGACGTGGCCTTGGATGTACTCCTGGGCGACGTACGCGGAGTTGGACGCCGCGGTATCCACGGCGCGCTGCCAGTCCGCGTCCGGGACCTTGTTGCCAATCACGATGCCGTCGCCCCACGTGGCGTTGGTCGGCTTGAGCAGGAAGCGGGTCCGGTGGCGCTTGAGGTAGTCGCACAGGTCCACGTCCTCGCCTTCCATGGAGATGGAGCGCCCGGGGGCCACGACGCGCGTCCACGGCACGTGGCGCTGGAACATCTGGCGGTCCGCCGGCGAGAAGTGGTCGCCGAACCGCGGTTCGCTGAAGAGCGCGAGAATCGACTTGTCGGCGTAGATCCACTGGCAGGCGAGCGGGTTCACGCTGACCACGTCGCCAGCGGCCACCGCGCGGAGGTAGTGCTCGGCGTCGGGACACTGGACCAGGTCGCGCAGGTCCCACTTGTTGTAGACGAGGTCGATGCGCGTCCCCCGGTGGGTCAGGCAGCCCGCGCCGCGCTCGAGCTCGCGCAGGTCGATGAACTCGCAGTGGATGCCGCGCTCTCCGAAGCCCTGGATGATGAGGTCGGTCTCGCTGGTGAAGCGGCCGTTGTAGTTGACGATGCGGACCTCGCTCGGGTCCCGGCCCTTGTCCGCGCGATACGTGTCCAGCATCTCCGAGATGAACAGGTTGCGCGTCTCGACGATGGGCTGGGGGACCAGCTCGACGTCGCGGCCCCACGCGGCCAGGATGGGATTGGGCAGCGAGCGCCACAGCCGCGTCGCCATCCCGGAGGCGAACAGGTTCGCCGGGCAGTCGGTGTTGGTCTCCAAAATCAGATAGCGGCCATCCGGAGCGACCAGGCCGTCGAAGCGGCAGATGCGCGTGAGCGGCCGGAACCCGGGCGCCGCCAGCAGGAGGTCCCGCACCGGCTCGTAGCCGCGATAGAGCCTCCGGACCTCGGCGTCATGGCGGTACAGCTCCAGCACGTCGTCGAACACGCGGATGAAGCGCTCGCCCGCGGCCTTCAGCTGCCCGGCCCAGTCGGCGTCGATGATGGTCGGGCGCAGGCACACCGGGTACGCGTGATTGGCGTCGAACTGGAGGCCGTTGGCGAGCGCCACGCTGCGCAGCTCGCGTTGCGCCTTGGCGATGTTCTCACGTTCGGCGGCTGAGGCCTGGGCCAGCAGCGCGTCGAGCTCCGCGTCGTATGGACACAGCGCCAGTCCGCCACGGTCTTGCTGAAAGGGAGAAGCTACCTTGGACATCGCGGACTCCATGGTTCAAGTCAGGATACGGATCCCCGACGGCGTGCGGATCGTCGCGGTATAGCGGAACTCTTCGCCGTGCGTGACGGCGGGCGCGCCCGAAATTTCGAGCGCCCCGTACAGCCGGGCGATGCGCGCGGCGTCCGGGTGCTCGAGCGTGAACGCCACCAACTCGCAGCCCCGCTGCGTCTCGGGCGCGAGCAGCGGGCGTTTGCCCTTCCTGTCGATGAGCGACGGCACGACGCCCTGCATGGGCAGTGAGCCGTCCACGGGCACGGAGAAGAAGTAGCTCGACGCCCCCGCGTGGAACTCGCGCGGCTCCCCGAACACGCCCGGATGTCGCGCCATCCGCTGGGCGAAGTGATCGGTGCTCGCCACCCAGCCCCGCAGGCGCCTGCCGTCGTCCCACGCCTTGCGCACCGCCGCGCGGTCATCGAGCCCGAACCACCTGGGGCCCGGGATGGCCGGGGCCTCCTCGTCGATGGCAATCACCTCGAGGTAGGCGGCCTCACCCAACTGGAGCAGGTGATTGTGCGTGCTCATGTGGGTGTGTTTGCGGCCGAAGGGGAGGTCGATGCCCAGGCACTCCCGGAGGTGAGCGACGCCTTCGACGAGCGAGGGTGCGATGACGGAGAGATGATCGAGTCGAGGCATTATCGCGTCGCAGGGGTCAGGCCTTGACCAACATCGGGTCGGTAGACTGGACGATGGCGGTGGAGAAGCGGTTGTAGCCGAACAGTCGCACGAGGACCCGCCGGTTGTCCCTGATGATGTCGCGGCAGTGCAGGGCCTTGGTGTTGTTGATGAGGATGGCCTTGCTGGAGTCCAGGGTCACCTGGTGCCGCTCCGCGTTCGCGATGCCCGCCTGCAACGCGTCGATGGCCTGCCGAGAGCTCTCCGGCACGTCGTCGCACGCGGAGAAGCGGTAGGCGCTGAACCGGAACGCGAAGTCACCGTGGTTGTTGTAGTCCACGATGGACACATGACGGCCATCCTCGTCGCCAGGCACGTAGGAGTTGGGCCGGGTGAACTGATAGTGCTTTCTTGTCAGCGCGTCGACCACCGGCTCGCCGAGCGCCTTCAGCACGGGCGTTATCGGGATGACCTGGGTCGGCTCGTGGAGCGGGTTCCACCGCGCCGTCAGGATCAACGTCGAGGGCGCCGGTGAATGCCGCTCCGTCGCATGGAACGAGCAGTAGTGCGGCGGCTCGGTGTGCGCGCCGAGCGCAAGACCGGAGTGTGATGAAACCTCCACGTTCTCGGGCGCGGGCTCCTCGGGAAGCTTGTGCTGCCCGCCGCCCTTGAAGTTGCCGACGAGGCGCACCATTTCGTTGTAGTCCAGGTCGTACGCGAAGGCGCGATTGCCGGCGAGGTTCAACAAGAGCTGGCTGCGCGACGCGAGCACCAGGCAGTCGAGGTCCATCTTCAACGCCTCGAGCGAGGGCCGCGCCTCGGGGACGCCATCGCCCACTTCGAGCATGCCCTCGACGACCAGCAGGGAGATGCGATTGCTGGCATATCCCTCGACCAGGGCGCGCTGTTCGGAGCCCAGCAGGTCACGCAGCGCGTGGGCGTGGGCTTCAGCGCGTTCACGAATCCCCGCGCACTGAGGCCCGCCGGCACGGGCCAGTTGCACGGCGTGGTGATGCAAGTATTCCGCCTGGGAACGACCCAGTTTCAGAATCGCGACTTCGGTGTGCATACCTGCGAACTCCCCCTCGGACATCGCAACGCGAGTCATTTCAACCCCAGACTCAGCTCCAAACCAGGGGCGCAGATACTGCCGCTAAGTCTTGAAGTCCAGCTTAATCGTGTATTGCTGGTGCTGATGAGGGAAGAGCGCGCAAGAATGACGCTGGAGTTCAAAGCCCGGGTGGTGAAGCTGGTGCTGGAGGAGGGCAAGTTCCGGGATCAGGGGCCAAGGACCTGGATGAGACGCGCGGCGCCGTGGAAACCCGGGTGAGGCAGTCGCATGTCGACATGGGCTAATACGACCTGGTCACTTCAAGAATGCGTGAGGGTGGGCGAAGTGTTCCGACTGCATGGCGCCGAGGCAGTTGAAGCGACTGGAGGGAGAGCTGGCGAGCTTCCTTGAGTCGAGTTTCTCGGGCCTGGGCCGGGTAGAACGGCGACGGGCGATGGACTGGTACGTGAATGGCCTTCTGCTTGAGGGCGAGCGCAAGAGCATCGACCCGGTGGCAGGTCGGCTGATGGAGGAGGCTGGCGAGCAGGAGGCCATGCGCCAGCGTCTCCAACAATGCGTCAGCGGCAGCGCCTGGGCGGACGAGGAAGTCAGGCGCCGACTGGCACTGAAGCTGGAGGCGGACCTGCCTGGAATTGAAGCCCTGGTGCCTCCGCCTGAGCAGCCCTCGCAGATGTGACCAAGTCGTATTAGAAGCAGAAGGGAGGTCGGCCAATCCTATTGCAGATGCATTCACCAGGGGGTCGTGTCCCTATAAGTGTGTAGATGGCGAGGAGGGACGGGCGGGAAAGAGGCCCGCGGAGATGAACGCCGGACCCGCGCACCCACTTTGCTCAAAGTAGATCGATACCTGATAGGCGTAGACCGTTGCCTTGTCGGCGTCGATGAGCCAGAGCCGCCCGTTCGAGTCCGGCCAATAGCCAGTCCCGCTGTTCGCAACCTCCTTCCCATCGGCATCGACATAGATGAATCCTGTTCCCGGGGCCGCCCCTGGCCCTGCTGGCCCCTCGGGCCCGGTGAGTCCTACCGGGCCCTGGGAACCTGCCGGACCTTGTGCTCGTGCGAGTCCCTGCGACCCCGCCGGACCTTGTGGACCCGTGAGTCCTACCAGCCCCTGCGGACCTGCTGGACCTTGCAGGCCCGTGAGTCCAGCCGGGCCAGGTGGGCCCTGCGGACCCTGTTTCCCTTCGGTACCGTCTTTCCCATTTGAGCCATCCGACGACTTCGAGCAAGCCACTGCGGTCACAATCGTAAGGATGAGAGCCATTCGCATGCTCCATCTGTATCAAGGAGGCTCGGCAGGTAGAGATGGGTTCCTGCCATGGGTGCCGCCGGTCAGTCCATCTCGGGGCTCATCACATTCACTGCCGCCTGAAGGGTTTCCACTCCCACGACGTCAGCGCCGAGTTCCAGGAGGTGATGGGGTAGGGCGCAGCCTGCCGCGGGAGCCCGCGGCCTGCCTCGCCTACTCCGTGGATGGCGCATGTGAGAGGCTGCACCGAGTCCTGTGGGCTCCGGGCCGTCGCCTCAGGGCCGATGACGCTCAGGAAGGAGTGTTGGGCAGTCCATGAGTCGAGACGACGAGAAGGCGCCGCCAGCCGATCCCCAGCGGCAAGGGCCCCAGCGACTTGCGGACCTGATGCGGAAGGGAATGTCCCAGGCGCGTGAGCGGCCTTCGGCGGGGCTGGCCCAGTTCGAGGCCGACTGGAAGCAGCGAGAGGTGGAGTCACAGCAGGCGAAAGCGACGGAGCGGGCCCGGCACGAGGCCGCCCATGCCGAAGCGTGGCCGCTGCACCTGAAGCGGTGCCACGCCCCTCCTGAAGCGGTGGAAGCCCTCGCCGGGGACAAGGTGCTGGAGACGGCTGCGCTGCGCGCCGCGAAGCACGTCTTGCATGAGGGGCTGCGCACGCTGTTGCTGTCCGGCGGCACCGGAGTGGGGAAGACGGTGGGGGCGTGCCACCTCTTCCGCCTCGCGGTGCGCTCCGAGACGCACGGCGGCCAGCGTCTGCCCGAGTGGGACGCGTCCGCCGGGGTCTACGTGAGCTGGTCGCGCCTGAAGCGCGCCAGCGACCACGAGGCGGAGGACATGCTTCTTCTCCAGCGAGCTGTCCAGGTGCGCGTCCTGGTCGTGGACGACGTCAGCGGGCCACCGGGCGAGGAGGTGGGTCCTCGCCAGCGGGAACTCCTCGAGGAACTGGTGGACAGGCGGGACAGGCCGGGCCTGGTGACGGCGTACACCACTCGCCTGTCAGTGCAGCGGAGGGACGGTGGGTCCTCGGATTTCGCCACCCACGTTGGCGCCCGCGTCGTCTCCCGAATGAGCCGCCAGGGCACGTTCCACCTGGCCGACTGCGGAAACCGCGACCTGCGCCAGGGAGCGACGCCGTGACGCGGGTGCCGGCGAGCGGGAGGTGCGCTGGGGGCACCTGCGCCGCCGGAGGGGAACTCAGTGCCGTCGAGGCGTGGAACGTCCGGCGCCGCTCGTCCCATGCGGGGGCCTGACGTTCAGCACTGGTCCACGAAACGAGTTCCTCCGGCCGTGATTCGGTGAAAAGTATCGGGTCCGTCGTAGGGGAGAACACCCGTGACGAGCATGCACATCAAGAAGCTGTGGGGGCACGAGGCCATTCGGGCTCGGCCGGGGATGTATGTGGGTGGGGAAGATCGGCGCGCACAGGCTGCTTCATTGCTCAAACTGACGGTTGAATCCGTGGCCTCGACGAGTGATGGACCCGAGAGGATTCCGGTAGAGCTTCGGATATGGCCTGGGCCTGTATTCGAGTTGTCCTGCCCATGGGCGGACGCTCCGTTTCAATTGGTCAGCCAGAGCGGGGCCTCACTCAGCGTCATCGACCGGCACATGACGACCCTCTTCATTGGGGGAGCTCCCTCGTGGGGCTTGCTGGGTGCGCAGGGCATCATCCTCAATGCACTGTCGTCGCGAGTTCTCCTGCAGACCTCAAACGGCGAGACGCGGCGAGAGGCAATGTACTCACGAGGGGGCATCATCACTCCAATGATGGACTTGCTGGACTCTTCGTTGAATGGCACGCGCGTCGTCTTTGAACTCGACCCGCTATTCTTCGATGCCGATGCGCGGGCCCATGCTCATTCGGATGTTGTGATTGAGGGCCTGCGTACCCGATTCCCGTGGCTGACGGTTTCGCAACGTGCGGCCGATGGCACTGCTGGGGACCCGTGGTGACACGCTCGTGTTCGCATTGTCCCCTCATCTGGGGCGAGGAGGAGGCAGGTGGGTCGCCGGGAATTGTTGTCCATCCACGGGGACCTGGGTCACCTCGCCACAAGAGTCGCACGTGGCTTCGAAGTGGGTAGACGTCAGGTTGGGGCGGTTCTTCTTCCCAGGCGAGGGGAGCGTCGTGTGCGTGAACGTCACCACATTGCTCTTGTACTTGCCGCCACACTTGGGGCAGCGGAGCACCTCGATGAACTCATGCGCGACCTTCAGTGCGCTCCGCGGGCGGAAGAAGTGCCGCTTCACTCCGAGGACCATCAGGTAGAGCCAGACACACAGGAAAAGGCCCACTGCGAGCCACGTCAGCGCGGATGGGGATTCGTCCATGGAGTTCTCCTGGGGCTACCATAGTGCGCGCGCCTGAAGAGATCTCTGGAGGACGAACCGGCTGGTGCGACGGGGCTGACTCCCCCTGTACCTTCGCGAGTACTCTCAGCCCATGTTGCCGCGCGCCTTCGGACTCTTCGTACTCACGGCCCTGGCCGAGGTGCTCGGCTGCTACCTGCCCTATCTCTGGCTGCGCGAGGGCAGGTCGGCCCTGCTGCTCCTCCCGGCGGGCCTGTGTCTCGCCGCCTTCGCGTGGTTGCTGACGCTGCATCCCACGGGCGCCGCCCGCACCTATGCCGCCTATGGCGGGGTGTACATCGCCGTGGCGCTCGTCTGGCTCTGGCTCGTCGAGGGGGAGCGGCCCACGGTGTGGGACCTCGTCGGCGCCCTCGTCGCCATCGCTGGCATGGCCATCATCGTGCTCGGGCCTCGGCGGTAACGACAAGCAGGCCCGCCCAGAGTCCTTCCCCGGGCGAGCCCTCACGACGTGCGTGCTACGGCAGCGGGAGCAGCGAGCAGAGCAGCCCGCGCCCCGTCGTCCCCGCCGGGCAGCCCGCGCCCTGGCAGTACGTCACGCCCGAGTCCACCGCCGGATTTCCCAGGAGCGCCGGCACTCGGACCTGACAGGTCCCCGAGGCCTCATTGCCCGAAGCGTCCTTCACCCCGTAGGTGAACGTGTAGACACGCCCGTTGCCCAGCAGCGCCGACTCGGCGCGGACCAGCGCGGACTTGCCGTCCGGCGACAGCTTGATGTCGTCACACGCCAGCAGTCGCAGCAGCGACAGCGCATCGTTCGGCTCGTCGGAGCTGACGCGCAGGAGCGTGCCCGTCTGCGCCAGCGATACCTCTCCACCGCAGTTGTCCGTCGCGGGCAGCGCGCAGTCCGCCAGGGACACCAGCACGTAGTCCGAGCCCGCAGACGGCGTCAGGACCAGCCCGCGGCTTGCCCCCAGCGCCGGCGCCGTGGTGTCGACGACCGTCACCGTCGCGGCGCAGCTGTTCGCGCTCGCTCCATCCGTGACGTCCAGTTGAACCGGCGTCGTCCCCAACGAGAACGGCCCCGAGGGAAGCTGCGTCACACTGAACGGCCCCGGGAAACCATCCGGGTCGTACGAGCCATTGTCCACCGAAGCGACACCCTTGCAGGTCGCGTCCGCCGCCACCGTGACGTTCTTGCAGAGCGCCGCCGGCCCGTGATTCGTCGCACAGGGCGTCGGGAAGTCGAACGCGGCGACGTTGTTGGCTTCATCGCCCTCCTCGAAGACTCCGTCATCGTCCGCGACCACCACCACCCGCTGGGTGCCCTCGGGCACCGTGAACGAGAGCTGGAAGGGGAAGCTCTCGCCACCCACCAGGAAGGGCACGCTGATGGTGCCCAGACGCGTTCCGCCCGCCCCGGTGCCTCCGGCATAGACAGCCGCCGTGGAGCCTCCAATGCCCGACGTCCAGTTGTTCTTGATGGAACCCGACAGCGTCAACGCCGTGGCCTGGCAGGACGCCACGAGGGCCTCGACGCTCAAGTCCAGCTCACCCACCGCTCCTTCATGGATGCCCAGCTCGCCCAGGGACCCCATGGCCTCCTCGGGATTCACCCCGTCACAACCTCCCAACAACAGCAGCGCCGCGAGCGCGGGAACTCCCAATGCACGTGTCATGTCTGGCTCCGGTCAAGGCCTCTCATCGAGGCGGATTCCAGGTTAATCCATGAGCGCGTGTCTGTTGAGATGGGTCATTGACAGAAGCAAGGGTCCTCGGGGCCTCTGGGTAATGCATGACGCGTTCGAGGCGATTTGCATGCCTGCTTGTCCTCGCCCTTTCTTGAAAAGCGAGGCGCGCATGAGGTCCACGAGTGCCAGCGCGCTGTTGGCAGACAGCCATCAAGAGAGTGATTGATGGCACCCGTCGCCCGTGGCGGTGCGGGCCAGGGGAGCTCAGGTCGCGTTGATGCCCGCGATGATGAGTCCCACGCCGGCCGTGAGCAGGCCGAGCGTGAGACTGGCCGCTCCAATCCACAGCAGGGCCAGGAGCCGGTTGGGTCGCTGGGGGTCCTTGCCCAGCACGGAGAGGAAGAAGCCCGCGGGCATCAGGAGCGCGGCCACCGGCACCCCGAAGCGAGCCACCAGGTCGAAGCCGCGTGGCATCCGGGCCGCGTCGAGCACCACCAGGATGACCAGACTGAGCATCAGCAACACGGCGGCGTGCGCATGGCCCGCGCGGAAGAAGTTCTTCTGCAGCGTGTTCGCGGGAATGCTGCCCCGTCCGACACGCGTCAGGAACCAGCCGCCCGACTCCACGGTGATGAGCGAGAGAAGCAGGACACCAAAGAGGATGAGGGTGTAGGGTTGGATACTCATGGTATCCAATACTAGATACCTGGAGTATCCAATGCAAGGGGCTGTGCATGCGCATCTCTGAACTCGTGGAGCGGACGGGCGTTCCGCTCGCGACGCTCAAGTTCTACCTGCGGGAGGGGCTCCTGCCGGCGGGGGAGGCCACGTCGGCGACGCGGGCCGAGTACGGCGGGGCCCATGTGCGGCGCATCTCGGTGATTCGCGCGCTCACGGAGACGGTGGGCCTCAGTGTGCAGAAGGCGCGGGAGGTGCTCGCGCTCATCGACCGCCCGGAGGACGACCTCTTCACGACGCTGGGCCGGGCGATTGCCGCGCTGCCACCCGACGTGACGCCCGTGGCCACCCAGGAGTATCCCCGGGCCCGCGCGGTGCTGGAGAAGCTGGGCCAGGTCTACGACCCTGGGTTCGCCGCGGTCGCCCAACTGGAGCAGGCGCTCGCCGCGGCCGAGTCCGCGGGCATTCCGCTGGATGACGCGCGCCTGGCCGTCTACGGGCCCCACATCCGCGCCATCGCCGAGTTCGATGTCGCCAGCATCCCCCGGGAGGCCGCCGCCGCCATCGAGTACGCCGTGCTGGGAACGGCGGTCCACGAGCCCGTGCTCATCGCGCTGCGCCGGCTCGCGCATCAGGATGTCGCCGCGCGGCGGCTGCGACAGGCGGGCGCGGGCCCGCGCGCCTCGAAACGCCCGCCCGCGCGCGGTGGGTCCTCCGGACGCTCCAGGCCCAAACGGACCTGAGGGCTCAGCTCTCCTCGGGCTTGGGTTCTGGCAGGTGGATGCGCACCGAGCGCACTCGCCGGGGCGAGGCCTCCAGGACCTCCAGCTCCAGCCCGTCCTTGGTTTGAAGCCGGGTGCCGGGCTCCGGAATCGCACCGCCCGCCAGCGCGATGCTCAGGCCCGCCACCGTGGAGTAGTCCTCGTCCTCGTCCAGGTCCAGGCCCAGCTCGCGGTTGATGTCCCGGATGGCGGCGCTGCCCTGCACCACCGCCGCCACGGGGCTCTCGCGCAGCACCAGCTCCTCGGGCAGCTCCGACTCGCTGAGGATGTCACCCACCAGCTCCTCGACCATGTCCTCCACCGTCACCAGGCCCACCACGCCGCCGCGCTCGTCCACGATGATGGCCAGCTGCATGCGCCGCCGCTGAAGCTCCTTCAGCGCGTCCATGGCCCGCATCGTCTCCACGAGGAAGAAGGCCGGCCGCACCACGTCCTCCAGGACGATGAGGTGCCCCTCCCAGGCCACGCCGAGCAAATCCTTGGCGATGACGTAGCCGACGATGTTGTCCATCGTCCCCTCGAACACCGGCATCCGAGAGTGCCCGTGCTCCAGCAGCGTCTGACGAATCTCCTCCGCGTTCGCGTGGCGGCGCAGCGCGACGATGCTCTCGCGCGTCACCATCAGCTCGCCCACCGTCAGGTCGCCCATCTCGAACGCCCGCGAGGCGATCTCCCCCGCGCGAGGGTCCAACGAGCCCTGCTTCGTGGCCTCCTCCACCAACGACTGCAGCTCCTCCGCCGACAGGCGGCTCTCGCTGAAGTTCGTCCTGTCGCCGAACAGCCGCAGCACCACGTTGGAGCTGGCGGTGAGGAACCACACCACCGGCCGCATCAGCCACGACAGCCCGTTCAGCGGACGGCCGATGAGCAGCGCGTAGCGCTCCCCGGCCCTCAGCGCGAGGGACTTGGGCACCAGCTCGCCCAGCACCAGGGAGAGGTACGACACGATGATGACGACGCCCGCCAGGGCGACTTCGTCCGCCGTCTCCGCCGGCAAGCCGAAGCCCGCGAGGAGCGGCGCCAGCCGGGTCGCGATGCTCGCGCCGCCGAAGGCCGCCGCCGTGGCGCCAATCACGGTGATTCCAATCTGCACCGTCGCGAGGAATCGCTCCGGGTCCTTGCGCAGCGCCTCCACCGCCTTCGCGGAGCCGCTGCCTTGCTCCACCAATTCCTTCAGCCGCGTGCGGCGCAGGGAGATGACCGCGAGCTCCGCCCCGGCGAACACGCCATTGGCCAGGACGAGCAACAAGATGATGAGCAGCTCTGAGACGATGATGGCCCTCCGGTCAGGAGCCCTCTACCGTAACCTCGGATGCCCGGCCGCTCACTCACCAAGTGACTGCAAGAGCAGAGACAGTTGATCCTGACTGGCGCCCTTCGGCAGGTAGTAGTGGGGACCGGACAGCAGGGCGTCGCCCACGTCCTGGGCCGCCGCCGACGTGAGGAACACGACGCGGGGCAGGGGACCCCGGGGCAGTTTCGCCACCACCTCCAGGCCGCTCATGCCCGGCATGTTGAGGTCCAGGAGCATGACCTCGTAGCGCTCTCCACGCCGGAGGCTCGCCAGGGCCTCGTGTCCGTCAGCCGCCTCGGTGGCTTCATAGCCCAGATCCTCCAGGCTGAGCCGAAGGAACTCCCTCCAGTCCGCGTCGTCATCGACGACGAGCACCCGTCTCGCGCTTTCTTCATCCGTGTCCAGTCGCGCCAAGCATCCTCCCCGACACGGGAAGAACCTCCCTGCGCACCCTCGACATTCGCTTCCTCGGGAGAAATGGCCCCCGCCTGGAGAGCAGGGGAGTGAGCTCAGAACAGGGCCATGCCCAACTGGGTCACCAGATACTGCAAGGCGGGCCGCACGTTGTGGCTGGCCGTCCGGGGCCGCTCGGGCTCCGTCGACTGACACCACTGGGGCTCACCGAGCAGGCGGCCGTCCGAGTGTTGGAACAGCCGGAAGCGCCCCAGGTCCGTGGAGCTGCCCGCGTTGAAGACGCGCAAGGGGCGCCCGTGCGCCGTGTCCAGCACCGTCTCGCAGGGGTGGTGACGGTGGCCGTGCAGCACCAGGTCACACCGTCCCTGCACGCGCGTCACCAGCTCCGCGCCCAAGGACAGCTCGGAGGCGTGGGGCCAGCCCATGCGCGTGGCCAGGCGCTCCGGGAAGCTCTCCTCGGGCAGCGGCAGCACGTGGTGATGCACCAGCACCGCCACCAGCGCGTCGCGCGGCGCGGCGTCGAGCGCGGCCTCCACCTGCTCCACGGTTTCGAGCGACAGCTCACCGTGGCTCGCGAAGTAGTTGCGGTTGTGCTCGCCCGTGGAGTCCACGCACACGAAGTACACCCCGGGGCGCTCCACCGTGCGGACCTTGAGGCCGTCCATCCACGTGCCGCCCACGTCCTCGCCAGGGCGGTCGTGGTTGCCGGGGATGAAGGTGAGCCGTCCGCTGTCCAACAGCGGCGCGAAGATGTCGACGAACCGACGGTACTCCTCGCGCGAGCCCTGGTGCGTCAGGTCCCCCGTCACCACCACGTGGTCGGCGCGGCTGGCCTGGACGGCGTGGAGCAGCGCTCGCGCGGAGGCATCACTGGCGGGGCTCAGGTCCAGATGGAGATCCGAAAGATGCGCCAACGTCCGGAGGGGCATGCGAAACAAGGTAGGCATCGCTCGCGGCGGCTTCACGTCCGTGAGGTGAATCCGCCGCAAGCGCGGTGAAACAGATGTGCATCACCCGGCGACCCACTCGTCCCGCGGGGGGAGGGTGTTGTTCACCGCCGACACCGTCGCGCGCGGAGGCAACAGCCGGGTGCCGGGGCCCACGCGCAGGCGCGTGCCGCGCCAGTCCACCGTGCGGAAGAACGCGCCGTGCCACCACGCGGCGAAGAGGAGCACGTCCTTGGCGAGCACCGCTGGCGCGGCGCGCCACGACACCGACTGCGGTCGCAGCGCGCGAAACACCGCCAGGTCCACCAGCACCTTGCCGAGGATGACGCCCGTCGCCACACTCACCGCCTCCGGGGTGGGGCTGGCGAGCATGCCCAGGAGCGCCAGCGGCATCGGGTTGAGCAGGGCCTGCGCGAGATAGGTGGGCGGCGTGACGGCCGTCCGGTGGATGACGCTCCAGCGCAGGTAGCGCTGGAAGAAGGCGCGCACGCTCTTGCCGAGCGACACGTTGTAGACAGGCGCGCACGCGACGACGACGCGCCGGCCCAGCTTGCGCGTCACCCACTGGCCGATGACGTAGTCCTCGGCGAGCACGTCCCGCACCGAGTAGAAGCCACCCAGCGCCTGCACGTCCTCGCGGCGCAGCGCCATGGACTTGCCCACGACGATGTCCTGGTCCGCGCAGCGCTTGGCGCCGATCATCCCCGCCGCCGCGCTGGACGTCAGGTAGAGGTTGTCCAGCAGCGAACCGAAGCTCCGCTCCCCGACGCCCGCCACCGGGTGCGTCACGCAGCCCACCGTGGGGTCCGCGAAGTTGGCGGCAATCTCCTCCAGGTAGCCAGGGCCCACGCGCGTGTTGCTGTCGCTGATGACGAAGAGGTCGAACCGGGCCCGGTCCGCCAGGGTGATGAGCTGGTTCACTTTCGGATTGAGCCCCGGGGCGCCCTCCTGCAGCTCCAGCCGCATGACGCCGGGCCAGCGGCGCACCGCCTCCACCGCCACCGCATAGGCGGCGTCCCGGGTGTCCTTCACGCCCAGCACCACCTCGTACTCGCCGGGGTAGTCCAGGTGGGCGAAGTGCTTGAGGTTGGTCTCCAGGTCGTCATCCGCGCCGCACAGCGGCTTGAGGATGGAGAGGCCCGGCCACGCGGCGCCCGGAGGCAGGGCCTTGGGGCGTTGCCGGCGGTGGCCGAGCACGAGCACGTACTGGACGACGAGCGCGGTGAGGCCGAAGCAGGCGGCGAAGAGCAGGAGGGCGGAAGCGAGCGACATGCGCGGGCAGTCCCAGGGGGAGGCGCGCGGTCATCGCGCGACCTGGGTTCCACGCTAGGGGGCTCGCGCGTCAGGCCCGCGGAGCGCTCGCGGCGCCGGGGCCAATTCGACGTGACAGGGCAGTGAAGCGGGCCGCCTAGTCGCCCAGGTTGCGGCTGCGCGGGTGGCGGATGTCCTTGCCCCGCACCATGTAGACGACCATCTCCGCCACGTTCATCGCGTGGTCGCCAATGCGCTCCAGGTGCTTGGCGATGAACATCAGCGCGGTGGCCCGGCGGATGTTCTTCGAGTCCTCCATCATGTACGCCAGCAGCTCGTTGAAGATCTTGAGGAAGAGCGCATCCAGCAGGTCATCGCCCTGGAGCACCTCCTCGGCCTTCGTCACGTCGCCGGAGACGAACGCATCCAGGGAGCGCTTCACCTGGCGCTGGGCCAGCTCCGCCAGCCGGGGCGTGTCCACGTAGGGCGCCAGCGGGGGGGCCTGGTTGAGGTCCATGGAGCGCTCGGCGATGTTGACCGTCAGGTCTCCGATGCGCTCCAAATCGGTGACGATCTTCAGCGCCGTGGTGATGAGGCGCAAGTCACTGGCGGCGGGCTGGCGCAGCGCGAGGATGCGGCGGCACAGCTCGTCGATTTCGACTTCCAGCCGGTTGACGTCCTTGTCCGCGGCGACGACCTTCTCCGCCAGCGCGCTGTCGCGGTCCGTGAGAGCCCGCATGCTCTGGGCGATGAGGCCCTCCACCTTGGCGCCCATCGCGAGCAGCTTCTCGCGCAAGTCCCTCAGGTCCTGCTCGAACGCCTTGTCCGTGTGAGTCAACGCCATCGCCGCCAATCCCTTCTCTTCGCTCACCCGAACTTCCCGGTGACGTAGTCCTCGGTGCGCTTCTCTCGCGGGTTGGTGAAGATCTGCTCCGTGGCCCCACATTCCACCAGCTCACCCATGTAGAAGAAAGCCGTCCTGTCACTTACCCGCGCGGCCTGCTGCATGTTGTGGGTGACGATGGCGATGGTGTACGTCGCCTTCAGCTCGTGGATGAGCTCCTCGATTTTCGCCGTGGCGATGGGGTCCAGCGCGCTGGCGGGCTCGTCCATCAGCAGGACTTGTGGCTCCACCGCCATCGCCCGAGCGATGCACAAACGCTGCTGTTGGCCGCCGGACAGGCCCAGGGCGCTCTCGTGCAGCCGGTCCTTCACCTCGTCCCAGAGGGCGGCGCCGCGCAGGGACTTCTCCACCCGCTGCTCCAGCGCTGACTTGTCCTTCATGCCGCCCACGCGCAGGCCGTAGGCGACGTTCTCGAAGATGCTCTTGGGGAACGGGTTGGACTTCTGGAAGACCATGCCCACGCGGCGGCGCAGGTCCACCACGTCCACGCTGCGGTCGTGGATGTCCGTGTCGTCCAGGAGGATGCTGCCCGTGTGGTTGGCGCCCGGAATCAAGTCGTTCATCCGGTTGAGCGCGCGCAGGAAGGTGGACTTGCCGCAGCCGGAGGGGCCGATGAGGGCGGTGACGCGCCGGTCCAGGATGGCCAGGGAGACCTTCTGGATGGCCGCCTTCGTGCCGTAGCGCAGGGTCAGCTCGCGCGCCTCCATCTTCGGGCGCGGGGCGTTGGGATTGAGGGACATGGAGGGCGTGTACCGTGGGGTCAGTGGGCGCCCGCGGCCTTGCGGCGCGTGCGGGTCCGGATGATGACCGCGACGAGGTTGAGGGCGAACGTCAACAGCAGCAGCACCAGCACAGTCGAGTAGAGCAGCGGGCGCGTGGCCTCCACGTCCGGTGACTGGGTGGCCATCACATATGTGTGGTAGCCCAGGTGCATGAACTGGGAGTTGAGGTGGGTGGGCAGGTCCGGCAGGAAGTAGGCCGCGCCGGTGAAGAGGATGGGCGCGACTTCGCCCGCGCCTCGGGAGATGGCGAGCACCGCGCCGGTGAGGATGCCCGGCAGCGCGCCCGGGAGCACCACCCGCCCCAGTGTCTGGGACTGGGTGGCCCCCAGCGCCAGGCTCGCGGTGCGGTGGTCCATGGGAACCGCGCGCAGCGCCTCCTCGGTGGAGACGATGACGACGGGCAGGGTCAGCACGGCCAAGGTCAGCGCGGCCCAGAGGATGCCGGGCTGCGCCCAGTACATCTCCTCGTGGCCCAGCGCCCGGTCCATGCCCTGGCCCACGAAGAGGATGAAGAAGCCCAGGCCGAACAGGCCGAAGACGATGGAGGGCACGCCCGCCAGATTGACGACCGCCACGCGGACGAAGCGGGCGAAGAGCGAGTTCGGAGGCGCGTACTCGTGGAGGTACACCGCCGTCAGCACGCCCACCGGCATCACCGCCACGGTCATCAGCAGGGTGAGGGCGGCGGTGCCGAAGATGGCGGGGAAGATGCCGCCCCCCATCATCCCGTCCTCGGGCGGCTTGGAGAGGAACGTCCAGGTGACGCCGCCAGCTCCGTGCTCCGCGACGTTGAAGAGGATGATGGCCAGCATCGCGATGATGATGAAGGCGGCGAGGCCGGTGAGCGACGTGAGCGCGAGCCCCACGGCGCGGCGGGTGTTGGGCGTCACGAGGCACCTCCCGTCAGCTTGCGGACGACCCGCCGGGTCCACGTGGACGCGATGAGGTTGAGCACGAAGGTGAAGATGAAGAGCTGCACGCCGATGAAGAACAGGAGCGAGTAGTGGGGGCTGCCCACCACGACTTCGCCCATCTCCGCGGCGATGGTCGCCGACAAGGAGCGCGCCGAATCTCCGAGGCTCCAGGAGATGACGTCCGCGTTGCCGGAGGCCATGAGGACAATCATCGTCTCGCCGATGGCGCGGCCGAACCCGAGCACACACGCGGCGAGGATGCCGGGCGCGGCCGCGGGGAGAACCACCTTCCACGCGGTCTCCCAGGGCGTGGCGCCCAGGGCCAGGGACGCCTCGCGGTAGCTGCGTGGCACCGCGGTGAGCGCGTCCTCCGACACGGTGAAGATGACGGGGACGATGGCGAGCGCCAGTCCCAGGCCCGCCAGCATGGCGTTGAGCGGCCGGTCGAAGCCGAGCGCCTCCTTCACCACCGTGGACATGACCATGAGGGCGAAGAAGCCCAGGACGACGGAGGGGATGCCCGCGAGCAGTTCGATGACGGGCTTGAGCAGTTCGCGCAGGCGGCGGGGCGCGAACTCCGCGGCGAACAGCGCGCCGAAGACGCCCAGGGGGACGGCCACCAGCATGGAGACCACCGTCGTCTTCAGCGTGCCGACGAACAGCGGAATCATGCTGACCTTGGGAATCTTCGACACCGGCTGCCAGCGGAAGGGCGGCCTGCCCGGTGCCACGTCCTGGGCCAGGAACATCTTGGAGAGGCTGGCCTCGTGGCGGGCCTCCGGCTCCGTGAAGAGCGCGAGGGCCTCCTTCGCCACGAAGATGATGATGAGGATGAGCGCCGCGATGCCGGTGAAGGCCATCAGGGTGATGAACCCCGCGATGACCTTCTCCCGGAGCTGACGCCGCCGCGCGGCCGGAGACAGCAACGGTGCGACGAGCGGCTGAGTGAGACCCTGCTCCATGATGGCCTGTCTATCCATAGTGGCTCGGGTCCTCTCGTGACATTCGTGTGACGGGAGACTTCACTTCACCGGGAAGTAGCCGACCTTCGTGACGACGGCCTGTCCTTCGGGGGACAGCGCGTAGTCGATGAACGTCTTGGCATCCCCGGAGGGCTTGTTGCGCAGGTAGAAGTACAAGTCACGTGACAAGGGGTACTTGCCCGTCTTGATGTTCTCGGCCGTGGGGGCGATGTCCTCGTTGCCCTTCTTGATCTTCAGCTCCTTGATGCCCTTGGCGTACGCGGCGCCGCCGTAGCCGATGCTGTTCTTCTCCTTGGCGACGGCGTTCACCACCGCGGCGGTGCCGGGCAGCGTCTGCGCGGAGGCCGCGTAGTCGTCGCCGTCCAGGACGTGGTCCTTGACGAAGACGTAGGTGCCGGAGGAGTTCTCGCGCGAGTAGATGATGATGGGCGCGTCGGGGCCGCCGAGCTGCTTCCAGTTGGTGATGTCCCCCACGTAGATGCCCTTGAGCTGCTCCACGGTGAGCGCCGTCACGGGGTTGCCCTCGTTGACGTAGAAGGTGACGCCGTCCTTGGCCACGGGGATTTCCACGCCGGTGGTGTTGTAGCGGGCGCGCAGCTTCTGCTTCTCCGCGTCCTTGATTTCACGGCTGGACATGGCGATCTCCGTGGTGCCGTTCTGGAGCGCCGCGAGGCCCACGCCGGAGCCGCCACCGGTGACTTGTACCTTGGTGGCGGGTGTCTTCTTCATGAACTCCTCGGCCCATCGCTGCCCGAGGATGACCATCGTGTCCGAGCCCTTCACGGTGACGTTGCCCGCATGGGCGGAGAGCGGGAGGGCGAGCAGCAACCCGATGACCAGTGAACCGAAAATTGCCTTCATGGCGGATTCAGCTCCAGCGAAGTGGTGAAGTTGGAAGGAAGGTAGGGCCTAGTAGCGGGCCTGCATCTGGAAGGTGAAGAGGTTGTCGTGCGGGTCCTTGGCATCGTCCGGATGGGCCGTCATGGGCATCTCGTACGCCGCGGTGACCTTGAGGTTCTCTCCGAAGTAGTGGAGGACGGCGACGGCCAGGGTGCCCACGGAGTTGTTGCTCGCGGGACGTCCCTCTGACGCGCTGTTCTTGCGTCCATTCTCCGGGTCGAAGAAGTCGTAGCGCACGGCCACCGCGTCCGACAGGCCCACGTTCTGGACAATCAGGCCGTACCAGCCGCTGGCGGGCACGCCGGGCTGCTCCACCTTCACGTCCCCGGAGCTCTTCCAGTACGACTTGCCGGTGATGTACTCGCCCTTGATGGCCGTCGCGCCCAGGGGGAGGACATCCAGGTAGAGCTGCGCGTCCAGCGCCACGCGGTCTCTCGTGTGTGCCTTGCGGAAGGTGTCCGAGGGGCCCTTGGTGATGGTGTGGCCGTACCAGCCGGAGACGCCGCCGGACAGCCAGCCCAGGTCGAAGCCCGCGCGGCCGATGACGTCCTTCTCCTTGTCGTTGTCCACGCCGACGGAGCCCTGGTTGAAGATGCCGTCGCCGTCGAAGAGGCCCGCGGCGACGTTGACCTTCCCCTCGAGGAAGGTGCCGGCGAACTTGACGCCGCGGTCCCGCTCGTCGGGCAGGAAGGCGCGCACGACGCGGGTGCGCTCGGGAATCTCGCGGTCGGCGGAGGACTGCACGGCCTCGTAGCCGAAGGGCCACTTCATCTGGCCCAGGGTGAGGCCGGCCTGCTGGTGGGTGCCGGGGATGAAGAGGGTGGCCTCGGCGTCGCGCACGGTGACGAACGGAGCGGTGGGCACCGCGTCGATCTGGAGCATCATCTGCGCCCAGTCCGTGGTGTAGGTCGTCTTGATGCGGCCCCGGCGCACGGCGAAGCGGCTGAAGCCGCCCACGCCCGTCTCGTCCAGGCTCTGCTGGTACTGGTAGCGCGCCTGGACGTAGCCGGAGATCTTCAGCTTCTTGAGGGAGATGAGGTCGTTCTTCGTCTCGACGTTCTGCTCCTCGAGGGCGGCGACCTTGCCCTCGGCGTTCGTCATGCGCTCGTCCAGGTCCGCGTCGGCGGGCGCGGCGTCGGCGGGGGGCACCTGCGTGGTCGCGCCTTCATCGGACGTGGGGACCTGGGGGGCGGGCTGCTCGACGGGCGCGGTGGGTTCCTGGGCCCGGGCGAGGGCCGGGCTCAGGGAGAGGGTGACGACCGCGGTGACGAGTGGACGCATCAAGGAGGGTTTCGGGAGGGTCACGAAACTGGCTTCTAGGTAACGACCGTGGCCGTTTCAGGTCCGTTGTGTGACATCCGCGTCACGATGTCAGTGGGTGGGGTCCACGATGCGGTAGCCGACGCCGCGCACCGTCTCCAGCAGGTTGCGCGCGGGGCCCAGCTTGTCGCGCAGGCGCATGACGTGGGTGTCGATGGTGCGCGTCTCCAGCGAGGAGGACAGCCCCCAGACCTCTTCGAGGAGCTGCTCGCGCGTCTGGACGCGGCCCGTGCGCGTCATGAGGTGCCCCAGCAGGCGGAACTCCAGCGCGGTGAGGGGGATCTCCTTCTCCTCGACGTAGAAGCGGTGCGCGGCCAGATCCAGCTTGAGGGCGCCCAGGGCGAGGGGCGCGGCCTGGGGGGACTGGGGCGCGGCCCCTCGACGGAGGATGGCCTTGAGGCGCAGCACCAGCTCCCGGACGCTGAAGGGTTTGACGACATAGTCGTCAGCGCCGACCTCGAAGCCTCGGACGCGGTCCGCCTCCTCGCCCTTGGCGGTGAGCATGACGATGAGGGTTTCGCGGGAATGGGTTCCAGCGCGAAGCTGCCGGCAGACATCGATGCCGGACATGTCGGGGAGCATCAGGTCCAACAGGACCAGCTCCGGCGGGCGCTCGCGAGCGGCGACGAGCGCCGTTTCACCTGTTGCCGCGAGCTGGGTGGAGAAGCCCGCGTCGCGCAGGTTGAAGTCGATGAGGTGAGCGAGGTCGGGTTCGTCGTCGACGATGAGGACGTGGGCCATGGCGGGCCGGAGTCTGCGCGTCTCGATTTCCATGCACGTGACGCGTTTGCAACGATTGTGTGATGAAGGCCCAGGGCGGACAGGCTGGCGTGCGCGTGCACCCCGCGAGCGCTCCCAGGAGAAGGTGACCGTCCACTTCCGTCATGAGGCACCACCAGATGGCGAGGGAGGAGGCCCGCGGCCCGGGTGTCCCTTGCGGGCGAGACGTCGCTGAGACATTTATGAAAACCAGACGTGTCGGGGTGCTGCGGGCTCGGGGTGCGGGCTTGTCTGGTGTTTGGTCGATGAATCGGGCTGTTTCGATGTCTGGAAAGAGAGGGGCCGGGGGAGGACGCGCCAGGTACCCGGGGACGACGCGCCTTGTGCCTGGGTACGAGTCCTCTGTGGGGTGACGGACCCCGGCCCTCCTGAAGTGTTCAGGGGGTAACAGCAGCCATGGGGGGATGGGGATGTGTCATATTGCTCACGGGTTGCCAGTGACTCATTTGAGAGGGATTGTGTCGATGTGAGGTGATTGATGGCTGAGGAGCGGGTGGATACCCAAGGTGCTCGTGGCAATGAGTCGAATCAGTCGGTATTTTCCGGCTTTCATCGGCTGTCGTTGGAGGAGCGGCGCGAGCGCCTGGGCGTCGGGCTGGGGCTCGATACGGAAGCGCTGGAAGGGCTCACCGGGGAGCAGGGGCTGTCCATGGAGGCGGCCCTGTCGATGGTGGAGAACGCGGTGGGGCTCTTCAGCCTGCCACTGGGGCTGGGGCTGCACCTGAAGGTCAACGGGCGGGAGTACGCGGTGCCCATGGTGGTGGAGGAGCCGTCGGTCATCGCGGCGGCCTCCTTCGCGTCGAAGCTGGTGGGCGCGGCGGGAGGCTTCATCGCGGACGCGGACCCGTCGATGATGATTGGTCAGATTCAAGTCGCCCGCTTCGGGCCGCCGAGCTTCGCCATGGCGCGCATCCTGGAGGCGCGCACGGAGCTGCTGGCGCTGGCCAATGGCCTGCACCCGAGCCTGGAGCGCCGTGGGGGCGGTGCCCGGGACGTGGAGGTCCGGCTGCTGCCGCCACCCGAGGGGCCCGGCATGGAGCCGCTGCTGGTGGTGCACGTGCACGTCGACACGCAGGAGGCCATGGGCGCCAACCTGGTGAACACGATGATGGAGGGGCTGGCGCCCCGCATCGAGCAGCTCACCGGGGGCAAGGTCTACCTGCGCATCCTCTCCAACCTGTCGGACCGGCGGCTGGCCCGGGCGCGCTGCTCGATTCCCGAGCGGGCGCTGGCGGACTTCGGCTTGAGCGGCGGTGAGGTCGCCGAGGGCGTCGTCCAGGCGAGCCGCTTCGCGCTGGCGGACCCGTACCGCGCCGCGACGCACAACAAGGGCATCATGAACGGCATCGACGCGGTGGCGCTCGCCACCGGGCAGGACTGGCGCGCCATCGAGGCGGGCGCGCACGCCTATGCGGCGCGCGGGGGACGGTATGGCCCGCTGTCGGTGTGGCGCCGGGAGGCGGGCCACCTCGTGGGCGAAATCCAGTTGCCGCTGGCGCTGGGCACGGTGGGGGGCTCGCTGCTGCTGCATCCTGGCGTGCAGGCCGCGTTCAAGGCGCTGGGACATCCCTCCGTGCGGGAGCTGGCGTGCATCTTCGCGTCGGTGGGGCTCGCGCAGAACCTGGCGGCGATTCGCGCGCTGGGCTCGGTGGGCATCCAGCGCGGCCACATGGCGCTGCACGCGCGCACGGTGGCGTCGAGCGTCGGCGCGCCGCCGGAGTGGGTGGAGGCCATCGCCGCGCTGCTCGTCCAGGAGGGCGAGGTGAAGGTGGACCGGGCGAGGCAGGTGTTGGACCGGATGCGCGGTGGCGGAGAGACGGTGACGCTGACGCCGTCCGCGCTGCGCACGGGGCTCCAGGACGAAATCGAGTAGGCCGCTCGTCCGGGGGAAGGGGAGGGGCGCCCGCGCGCGGAGGAACCCGGCGCCGCCGCGTGTTCTGGTTCCCACCCGCCTTGGGGCTGTGCCACAACGGCGGGGTGAGCACCCCATGACTCCGCCTGACCCGCACTCCCCGCCGCCCTCGTCCTCACCCCTGCGCACCCTGCCGGTGCCCACGCTGACCCCCACGCCGGGCGAGCTGGCGCAGACGCAGCGGCGCGGTGGCCGCTCGGCGCTGCTCGGCCTGGGGTTGGTGGGCGTCGTGGCGCTGACGAGCCCCGTGCTCGGCTACCTGGAGGACGTGGGCAACGCGCGCGAGGAGCTCTTGGGGCACCTGTCCAACCAGGCGCGAGTGCAGGCCGACGCCCTGGGAGTCCACCTGCTGCTGCTGGAGGCGGAGCTGGCGCGCGTGGCGGGACACCCCACGCTCTTCCCGGAGGACGGGGCGTCCCCCGCGGAGCAGGCGCTGCTCGACAGTGCCTTCTATCACTCGTCCCTCTTCTCGGAGGGCGTGGCGCTGCTCGGTCCTCGAGGCGAGCGCGTGTGGAGTGACCCGCCCGGCATGTCGCTGGGGGCCTCCCCCATCACCCGGCGCCCGTGGTTCCAGCGGATGGTGGAGCGCAAGGCGCCGACCATCGACCTCCTGGAGGGCGAGGGCGGGCCGCTGGTCGTCGCCGTGCCGATGATGAAGGAGGGCCAGCTCAAGGGCGTGCTGCTCGGCGAGGTGCGCACGGAGGCGCTGCCCACGCGCTCCACGGAGGAGACGGCGCTGTTCCTGATGGATGCGCGCGGCCGGCTGCTCCTGCCGTCGTCGCCCTTCTCCCACCAGGAGGACTTCTCCGGGGCGCTGCGCTCACTGGCGCGGGCGCCGGGGCCGCTGGTGCTGGAGGGAAACCGGCTGATGGGCGCGGCGGCGTGGGTGGGCCGCAGCGAGCTGTTGCTCGTGGTGCTCGAGGACGAGGAGTCCGCCACGGCTGGGCTGCGCTCGCGCTTCCTGCGCCAGCTCGCCTTCCACATCGCGCTGCTCACCTGTACGCTCGGCCTGTTCCTCGTCCTGCTGCGGCATTCCTACCGCTCGCTGCTGGCCGCGGAGGAGCGGCTGCGCCGGCAGGAGACGATGGCCGCGCTGGGCACCGCCGCGGCGCTCATCGCCCATGAGGTGAAGAACGCGCTCAACGGCATCCAGGCCGCGCTGTCCGTGCTGCGCACGACGCCCGCGGGCAGCGAACTTCCCGTGAGGGGCCTGCGCTCCCAGGTGGAGCGGCTGGGGCACCTGGCGCGCTCGCTGCTCTCGTTCGGCGCGCCTCGTGCCGCGATGCGCCGTAGCTGCGAGCTGCACCTGCTGGTGGAGGAGGCGCTCCAGGCGGTGCGCATGCTGCCGGAGTCGGAGGAGGTGGAGCTGCGCACGTCGCTGGAGGAGAACCTGGCCGTCCAGGGTGACGCGGCGCTCCTCGTGTCGGCCATCGACAACCTGGTGCGCAACGCGGTGGAGGCGGGCGCCGTCGCGAAGGACACGGGCCTCAGGCCCGCTCCCTGGGTGGCGGTGAACCTGTCGCGGGACGGCGAGGAGGCGCTGCTGGTGGTGGAGGACAACGCGGGAGGCGTGGACCCCCGGCTGGAGCCCCGGCTGTGGGAGCCTTTCGCCACCGGACGCGCGAAAGGCGTGGGCCTGGGGTTGCCCATGGCGCGCACGTCCGTGGAGGCGCATGGTGGAAGCCTGACCTATACCCGCCGTCCACAGGGCAGCCTCTTCACGCTGCGGCTGCCGCTGGAGCGCATCTCATGAGCATCCATCTGCTGTTGGTGGACGACGACCGGACCTTCGCCTCGCTGGCCGCCACCGTGCTGCGTCACGAGGGCTTCCGGGTGACGCTGGCGCACTCGCTCCACGACGCGCGCGCGGCGCTCGCCCGGCAGGCCCCCGAAGTCGTCGTGTTGGACCGCCGTCTGCCGGATGGAGACGGCATCCACCTCCTGCCGGAGCTGCGCGCGCAGTTCCCGGACACCGCGGTGATGATGGTGACGGCGCACGGCGACATCGCCAGCGCCGTGGACGCCATCAAACAGGGCGCGCGCGACTACCTGTCCAAGCCGGTGGAGCTCGACGACCTCGTCCTGCGCGCGCGCCGCGCCGCCGCGGACCTCCAGCTCCACGAGCGACTGCGTCAGGCGGAGAGCGAGCTGGGAGGCCGGCGTCGGCTGTTGCGGCCGCGCGCGCCGGCGATGGTGGCCGCGCTGCAGATGATTGAGCGCATCGCCACCGCGCCCCGCAGCCCGGTGCTGATTACGGGCGAGACGGGCGCGGGCAAGGAGGTGCTCGCGCGCCACCTGCACAACGTGCAGGGCCACCAGGGCCCCTTCGTCCACGTCAACTGCGCCGCGCTGCCATCCGCGCTGGTGGAGAGCGAGCTGTTCGGCCACGAGCGGGGCGCCTTCACCGACGCGCGCGCGGCCCGGCGCGGGCTGGTGGAGGTGGCCGACGGCGGCATCCTCTTCCTCGACGAGATTGGCGAGTTGCCGCTCAGCCTCCAGGCCAAGCTGCTCACCTTCCTGGACCAGGGCGCCTTTCGCCGGCTGGGCGGGACGACGGAGCTGACGAGCAACGCCCGCGTCGTCACCGCCACCAACCGGGACCTCACGCGCGAGGTGGCGGAGAGCCGCTTCCGCGAGGACCTGTACTTCCGCCTCAGCGTCTTCCGCGTGGAGATTCCGCCCCTGCGCCAGCGCCGCGAGGACGTGCTGCCGCTGGCGGAGTCGCTCCTGGTGGAGCTGTGCGCGGAGCTGGGGCGCAGGCCCGTGGACTTCTCCGCCGCCGCGAAGGCGCGCCTGGAGCGCTACCCGTTTCCGGGCAACGTGCGCGAGCTGCGCAACGTGCTGGAGCGCGCGCTGGTGCTCGAGCCCGGGCCCGCGCTGGAGCTGCAGGCCCTGGAGCCGCGAGGTCCGCTGGGGCCGTCCGCCACGGACCCGGACGCCTTCGTGGTGTCGGGCGTCCCGCGCACGCTGGACGAGGTGGAGCGCCTGTACGTGAAGCATGTCCTCGGTCGGCTGGACGGCCGGCGGATGGAGGCGGCCAAGGCGCTGGGCCTCTCCTACCCCACGTTCCTGCGCAAGCTCGAGGAGTCCTGAGGCGTCGGACGGCCCCGTCCGACGTGCCAGGCAGGGGCTTCAAGTTCCTTGCTCAAATTTCTTGAAGTCCCGCGCGGCCACTTGAAGTTCCTTTCATTGGCTGGCCGCCTCCGGGCGCCACATCTCTCCGTAAAATCATGCACTTAGGTCGTGGCACGGTCGTTGCCATGACGCACCGCGAGACTCAGCGTGCGCCACCGTCGGTGGCGTCTTCTCGTGGAGGTGTGTGGCATGACGACGAGCGATGGGAACGCTGGCTCGGCCTGGAAGAACCTGGCCGCTGACCTGCCTGCTTCCCTGGTGGTTTTCCTGGTGGCGCTGCCCCTCTGCATGGGCATCGCGTTGGCGTCGGGTGCGCCCATTGTTTCGGGCCTCATCGCCGGCGTGGTGGGTGGCGTGGTGGTGGGCCTCTTGGGCGGCGCGCCGCTTCAAGTCAGTGGCCCCGCGGCCGGCCTGGCGGTGATGGTGTTCGGGTTCATCCAGACCATGGGTCTGGCGATGACGTGCGCGGCGGTGGCCGTGGCGGGCGTGCTGCAGATGATTTTCGGCGGGCTCAAGGTGGCTCGCGCGGCGCTGGCCATCTCGCCAGCGGTGATTCACGGGATGCTGGCGGGTATCGGCATCCTCATCGTGCTGGGGCAGGTGCACATCGTCCTGGGTGGCAGTCCCCAGTCGAGCGCCTTCCAGAACATCAAGGAGCTGCCGGAGCAGATTCTCGGCCTGCATGGCCCGGCCGCGGTGCTGGGCCTGGTCACCATCGGGTTGATGGTGGTGTGGCCGGTCCTGGCCAAGGGCAAGCTGAAGCTCGTGCCGGCACCGCTGGTGGCGGTGGTGGGCGCGACGGCGGCGTCGGTGTTCTGGGGCGCGGACGTGGCGCGCGTGGTGCTGCCGGACAACGTGTTCAGCAGCATGCAGCTTCCGACGATTCCCACCGGCAACTGGGGTGCATTCGTAGCGGCGGTGCTGTCGCTGGCGCTGGTGGCGAGCGCGGAGTCGCTCCTGTCGGCGGTGGCCACGGACAAGATGCACACGGGGCCCCGGGCCAACCTGGACAAGGAGCTGTTCGCGCAGGGCGTGGCGAACACGGTGTCCGGGCTCGTGGGCGGCCTGCCGATCACGGGCGTCATCGTGCGCAGCGCGGCGAACATCTCGGCGGGCGCGAAGTCGCGCTGGTCCGCCATCATCCACGGCGTGTTGCTGCTCGTCTTCGTCACGACGCTCGGCTCGGTGGCGGGCCTGGTGCCGCTGACGGTGCTGGCGGGTCTGCTCGTCGTCGTCGGCACCAAGCTGGTGAACCTGCACCACATCCGCGAGCTGCAGAAGCGCGGCGAGGTGCTCGTCTACGCGGTGACGGTGGCGGGCGTCGTCGGCATCAACCTGCTGGCGGGCATTGGCCTGGGATTGATGGTGGCCATCCTCCGGTTGTTGTGGCGGCTGGGCAGCGTGAAGGTGGACGTCAAGCAGGCGCACGGGGAGTTCCTCGTGCGCGTGACGGGCTCGCTCACCTTCGTCGGCGTGCCGCGGCTGTCCATGGCGCTGGCGCAGATTCCCTCGGGCTCCAAGGTGAAGGTCGACCTGGCCGTGGAGACGTTGGACCACTCGGGCTTCGAGGCCATCGAAAGCTGGAGTGACACGCATCGCAAGACGGGCGGCTCGGTCGTCATGGAGTCGCTCGAGGAGGTCTGGGTCCGCAGCGGGACCTCCAAGAACTCGAATCCTGTCCTGGGTCCCCAGGTTTCCTCCAACAACACTCTCGCCTCAGAAGGTGCCCGATGAAGAAGCTCATTCGCGGTCTGCTGGACTTCCAGCTCAAGAGCCGGCCCGCCTACCGAGACGTGTTCGCGCGACTGGCCAATGGTCAGTCTCCCGATTGTCTCTTCATCTCCTGCTCGGACAGCCGGCTGGTGCCCAACCTCATGGTGTCCACGGACCCCGGCGACCTCTTCGTGGTGCGCAACGTGGGCAACCTGGTGCCGCCGTCGGACAAGCACGGCGTCTCCATGGGTGACCAGTCCGAGGCCGCGGCGCTGGAGTTCTCCATCGCCAACCTGGAGGTCGAGGACCTGGTCATCTGCGGCCACTCGAGCTGCGGCGCGATGAAGGCGGTGCTGGGGGGCGGCGAGGTGGCCGGTGCCCCCAACCTCTCCGCGTGGCTGGCGCATGGCAAGCAGTCCCTGGCGACGCTCAAGGCGGGGACGACGGTGGGCGAGGGCCTGCCCGAGTACGACAGGCTGTCGCAGCTCAACGTGCTGCAGCAACTGGAGCACGTGGCCAGCTACCCGCTGGTGAAGGAGCGCGTGGCCGCGGGCAAGCTGCGGCTGCACGGGTGGTGGTTCGACATCGCCAGCGCCCAGGTGCACGTGTGGCGTCCGGCCCACGGCCGCTTCATCCCCATGACGGAGCTGGTGGGAGAGGCGCTTCTGCGCGAGCTCGGCGGGGACCCGCTCTACGCCAGCGAGGGCCAGGCGGCGAACCAGGAGGGTGTCGCCCGCATCCACTCCGTGGCCGCCAACGGCCACTGAGCCACGCGGAGCAGGCAGGCAAGGGGGCATGGCCCGCACGAGGCCGTGACTCCTGATTGGAAATCCGGCGCTGGAGAGGAAGGATGCGGCCCGGCGCCGCATGACTCCCTTCCTCTTCACGTTCGTCGTCCTGCTCTTCTCCGTGGGGGCGGGACTCTTGGGCTCGCTCCTGGGCATCGGCGGCGGGCTCATCCTCATCCCCGTGCTCACGCTGCTCCTGAAGGTGGACATCCACTACGCGGTGGGTGCCTCCATCGTCTCCGTCATCGCCACGTCGAGCGGCGCCGCGGCGGCGTACGTGCGCGAGCGCATGGCGAACCTGCGCGTGGCCATGTTCCTGGAGCTGGCGACGACGGCGGGCGCGCTCACCGGGGCCTTCCTGT
>NZ_JABXEM010000107.1:0-33634 GCF_013372595.1 Myxococcus sp. AM011 | reverse complement strand
CCATGAATCTATTCCAAGGGGGTGGGGGGCCCCGCTCGAATCCGCTTTCACCGGGCCCCCCACCCCCTTGGAATAGATTCATGGGCCACCAGGTCTTCCTCACGGCGCTGCTCGCCACGACGCTCGCCACCGTGCCGCCGTGGTGGTTCGCGCGACGTCGTCCCGGATACAGCCACCTGCGCCACACCCTCAGCGAACTGGGCGCGCCGGGGGCCCCCGAGGCGACGCGGGTGGCGTGGCTCGGCTTCGCGCCCGCGGGGCTCGCGGTGATGGGCTTCGCCGCCGTGCTGAACTCACAGCTCGCGCCTGACGGAGAGTTCATCACCGGGCTGGTGCTGCTGTCGCTCTTGGGCGTCAGCTACGTGGGCGCGGCGGTGTTCCCCTGCGACGAGGGTGCGCCGTTCTGGGGGACCTGGAAGAACCAGATGCACAACCTGGTCGCCGGACTGGGCTACTTCGGCGCGGGCGGCGGCCTCATCGAGCTGCAGCGCGTGTTCGAGGACCTGCCCGCGCTGGCGTCCCTCTCCACGCTGACGGGCGCGGTGGGCAAGCTCGTCCTCCTGGGCATGGTCGTACTGTCCTTCGAGTCCCCCGTGCGCGGGCTGATTCAACGAACGGTGGAGGCGCTCGTGTTCGGATGGATGCTGCTGGTGGGCGCCTGGCTGATGCTCGTCCACTGAGCACGACCTTCGCACTCCAGGGAGGGGCGGGCACGCGACGAAATGTTCCTGGTGTCCACGGACGCGGTCCACGCCGTCCGCTCCTGGACCTCACGCGGACCGAAAGCCCCAGGGCCCCTGCCCAACTCCGTCGGTCGTCACCAGTTCCCATGGTGATTGACGGGCAGAGCAATGGGGGGCGTCTATGTCGGAAGTGGTGGACGAGGGATTGCCGCAAGTCCAACCGGGCACACTGTCCTCTCGCCTGCCAGGGTTCCACCGCCGCAGCGTGGAGGAGCGCTGGCGGGAACTGGCCCTGCGCGGAGATGTCTCACCAGAGGAGCTGCGGGTGCTCAGGGCGCTGGGCGCGCCGACCTTCGACGTCGTCAACCAGATGATCGAAAACGCGGTGGGCGTGTTCGCCCTGCCGCTGGGCCTGGGGTTGAACCTCACCGTCAACGGACGTGACCACCTGGTGCCCATGGCCGTGGAGGAGCCCTCCGTCGTGGCCGCGGTGTCCTTCGCGGCGAAGGTGGTGCGTGGGGCCGGCGGGTTCACCGCGGACGCGGACGCGTCGATGATGATTGGCCAGGTGCAGCTCACCCGGTACGGCAAGCCAGAGGTCGCCCGCTCGCGGCTGCTGGCGAGCAGGGAGCAGCTCCTCGCCCTCGCCAACAGCTTCCACCCCGCGCTCGAGCGGCGAGGCGGCGGCGCGCGCGACGTCCAGGTGCGCATCCTCCCCGCGCCAGAGGGGCCCCAGGGGGAGCCCGTCTTCATCGTCCACCTGCTGGTGGACACGCAGGAAGCCATGGGCGCCAACCTCATCAACACCATGGTGGAGGGCGTCGCGCCGCTCATCGAGCAGCTCACCGGGGGACGCGTCTTCGTGCGCATCCTGTCCAACCTCGCCGACCAGCGACTGGCTCGGGCCTCCTGCCGCATTCCCCTGGCGGCGCTGGCGGACTTCGGCCTGCCCGGCGAGGACATCGCCGAGGGCATCCTCCAGGCGAGCCGCTTCGCGGAGGCGGACCCCTACCGCGCGGCCACGCACAACAAGGGCGTGATGAATGGAATCGACGCGGTGGCCATCGCCACGGGCCAGGACTGGCGGGCCATCGAGGCGGGCGCGCACGCGTATGCCTGCCGGAAGGGACGCTACGGGCCGCTGTCCCGCTGGACGTTGGAGCAGGGGCACCTGGTGGGCCGCATCGAGCTGCCGCTGGCGCTGGGCATGGTGGGCGGGCCCATCAAGGTGCACCCCGGCGCGCAGCTCGGGCTCAAGCTCATGCGCGTCGACACCGTGCGCGAGCTGGCCATGGTGTTCGCGGCGGTGGGGCTGGCGCAGAACTTCGCGGCGGTGCGCGCATTGGGCTCGGTGGGCATCCAGAAGGGGCACATGGCGCTGCATGCGCGCTGTGTCGCGGTGACCGCGGGCGCCCGGGGCCTGGACGTGGAGAAGGTGGCGCGGCTGTTGGTGGAGCGCGGCAGCGTCAAGGTCGACACGGCGCGCGAAATCCTCGCGTCCTTCCAGGAAGCCCCCGCGCCATGAGCGACGCGACGGCGTCACCCTCCCTGTTCGTCCGGCTCGCCCGAGGCGTGCATCGGCACCGGAGCGTGGTGCTGGGGGGCGCTGTCGTGTTCCTGGCCCTGGCCATCTGGGTGCTGCTCCAGGGAGGGCACCTCACCACCGGAACCATCGACGGAATCGAGGCCGCGCGCGCGGAGGCACTGGCCCGGCCCGCCGCCGCCGGCTCGACGGACCAGACGCTGGCGGTCATCTTCCACCACGACGCCTGGACGACGAACGAGCCGCGCTTCACCCGGACCGTGGCGGAGGTGCTCGCGCGCGTGCGGCGACTGCCGGAGGTCGAGTCCGTGGTGTCGCCGGTGGACGCGCCCGCGGAGTTCCGCGCCCGCTTCGTGTCTCGCACGGGCCACGACCTGCTGGCCCTGGTGCGACTGAAGGGCGGAGAGCGAGAGGCCACCGCCGCGTTTCCCGCCGTGAGCGCCGCCTTGGAGGATTCACGGCTCGACACGACGCTGACGGGCAAGGTGGCGTTCCTCGCCGCGCTCAACCAACTGCTGGAGCATGACCTGCTGCGCGCGGAGCTCATCTCCTTCCCGCTGGCGCTGCTGGTGTTGCTCTGGGTGTTCCGCACGGTGGTCGCCGCCATGCTGCCCCTGGTGGTGGGCGGGCTCGCCGTGCTCTGTGGCGTGGCGGGGGTGCTGCTGCTCTCGCGCGTCACCAACATGGCGCAGTACACGCTCAACGTGGTGTCGCTCATCGGGCTGGGCGTGGCCATCGACTATTCGCTCTTCATCGTGAGCCGCTTCCGGGGCGAGCTGGCGCGAGGCCTGTCGACGGAGCAGGCCCTGGCGCGCACCCTGGACACCGCGGGGCGCGCGGTGGCGTTCTCGGGACTGGCCGTCACGGTGGGCCTGGCGGGGCTGCTCTTCTTTCGCGGCTCGTACCTGAGCGCCATGGGCCTGGGCGGCGCGCTCGTCGTGGCCTTCGCGGTGCTCTTCGCGCTCACCGTCCTGCCCGCGTTGCTCTCCTGGCTGGGGCCTCGGGTGGACAAGGGACGGCTGCCCTTCGGACGCGCCATGGGGCGCAGCGGCATGTGGCACGCGCTGGCCACGTGGGTGATGAAGCATCCCTGGCTCGTGCTGCTGCCCACGCTCACGCTCCTGTTGGCCATGGGGCTGCCGTTCCGGCGCCTGGAGCTGGCGGCCACGGACATCACCGCGCTGCCTCCCGACACGGAGGCCCGACAGGGCGCGGAGACGCTGGCCCGCTTGTTCCCGCGCGAGGCCGCCACGCGGGTGCTGGTGGCGGTGGAGTTTCCCTCGGGAGACCCCTTCACCCCCCAGCGGGCCTCCGCCCTCTTCGACGCGAGCCGGAGGATGGCGGCGCTGCCCGGCGTGGTGGGCGTGGAGAGCGCGGTGGACCTTTCGCCCGGCATGGACAAGGCCGCGTATCAACAAATGGCCGCCGCGCCTCCCGCGATGCTGCCTCCGGAGCTGCGCGTCGCGCGGGATGCGTACCTCACGGGCAACGTGGCGGTCTTCCAGGTCCTGACGTCCGCGCATCCCAGCAGCCAAGAGGCGCGCGCGTTGGTCCGGACGCTGCGCGAGGAGCGCTCGGTGGGGGACGGGAAGCTGCTCGTGGGAGGGCAGACCGCCACGGACGTGGACGCGACGGCCTTCTTGAAGCGCCACACGCCCGCGGCCGTGGGCTTCGTGATGGGGATGACGTGCATCGTCCTCTTCGTGCTCCTGCGCTCCGTGGTGCTGCCCCTGAAGGCCCTGCTGATGAACCTGCTCTCGCTGGCGGGCTCGTTCGGGGCCCTGGTCTGGATTTTTCAAGAAGGACACTTGCACCGGCTCCTGCGCTTCGAGCCAGGCCCCATCGAACCGTCGCTCCCCATCCTGCTGTTCTGCGCCTTGTTCGGCCTGTCCATGGACTACGAGGTGCTGCTGCTCAGCCGCATCCGCGAGGAGTGGCTGCGCACGGGTGACAACACGCACGCGGTGGCGGAGGGGCTGGAGCAGACGGGTGGCCTCATCACCAGCGCGGCCGCCATCATGGTGGCCGTCTTCGCCGCGTTCGCGCTAGCGTCGGTGGTGGTCGTGAAGGCGATGGGGCTGGGCATGGCCATCGCGGTGGCGCTGGATGCAACACTGGTCCGGGTGCTCATCGTCCCCGCGATGATGCGCCTGATGGGAGACTTGAACTGGTGGGGGCCTGGACACCACAGGCACCCGCCGGCTCGGCGAGTTCCGAACGAAGGGACGGAGGTGAGGCCATGAACACGCGGGACGTGGCGTGGGTGGCGGCGGGAGTGGCGGCGCTCGGCGTGCTGGCCCAGGGACACCGGGGATTGATGGCGGGCCTGCGACGGCGCCCGGCCCCGGCCGTGAGGAGGTTCGAGCCGCCCTCGGTGACGGTCATCCGACCCATCCGGGGACTGGACGTGGAGGCGCGGCAGAACGTCCGCGCGCTGCTGGACCTGGACTATCCGGGCGAGTGGGAGGTGCTCTTCGTCTTCGACAGCGAGGAGGACCCCGCGTTCGCCGTCACCCGGGAGGAACTTGGCGCCCACCCGACGCGCGCGAAGCGGGTGGAGCTGCTCGTGGCGGGAGAGCCTCCGCGAGGCCTGACGGGAAAGCTCAACGCCATGCAGGTGGGCGTGGCGCGCGCCCGAGGCACGCTCCTGGCATTCAGCGACTCCGACACGCGGCCCGCGCCCGGGGTGCTCACCGCGCTGGTGAGCGCGCTGCTGGAGGATGAGCGGACGGGCGCGACGTTCGCTCCCATCTACGCGGCGGCGGAGGCGCCCCTCGCGGGAGACGTGGGCTACGGGTTGCTGGTGAATGCCTGGTACGGCTCGTCGGTGGCGCGCGCGGCCGGGCCCGACGGTGCCCTGCCCTTCATCATGGGGCAGTTGATGGTGTTCCGCCGGGAGGCGCTCACGGACATCGGCGGGGTGGGCTGCGCCGCCGGTCAGTTCGTGGATGACATGTACCTGGGACGCCGGCTACATGAGGCGGGGTGGAAGAACCGCGTCATCCACACGCCCCTGCGCATCGTCACCGGACAGTTGGAGCTGCGCGCCTTCCTGCGCATCTTCCGGCGCTGGGTGCTCTTCTCGGAAGCGGGCCTCCCCTGGAACTTCGCGCGGCCCAACTGGGTGCGCGGGGTGATGGGCTGGCTCGCATGGGGTGGGCTGGTGGCGGCCGCCACGCAGAGGAAGTGGGGACACGCGGCCCTGGCGTCGTTGCCCATCGGCTTCTCCGTGTGGAGCCAGCTCCGGCTCCAGCGGGAATGCAACGGGCCGCGCATCTCCCCCCGGCACTATTGGGTGCCCGCGGTGCTGCCGCTGCTGGGCGCGGGCGTGGCGCTGTCGGCGCGGCTGTCGCGCGAGGTGGACTGGCGCGGCCGGAACTATCAACTGGATGCGAAGGCGCGCCTGGGTGACGCCCTGCCCGAACGGGCGAGCGTGTAGACTGGACGGCGGACGCGGCGATGCCACCAGTTCCCCATCTGCTCAACCGTACTCGCCACGGCATCTCGCAGGGGCGGCCCGACCGAGCGCAGCAGCGGCACGGCGGCCCGGAGGCGCACCGGCTGTCGGCGCGACGGGCGCAAGCCCACCAGGGCATGGCCGACGACGCAGAGGTACTCACGCGCCATCACCCGCATGCGCGAATCCTCGGACGCGAGCAGGGCCATGGAGGCGCTGGCTCCGCGCGGGCTGTGCTCCCAGTAGTGCAGCAGGCCCTGGCGCAGTGCGCGCATGCCCTCGTCCTGTCCGGAGCAAGCGTCGTAGAGCGCGGAGGCGAGCGCGACACGGGTGCGCTGGGCCGGCCGCCGGGCGCGCTCGTAGGACTCCAGCGCTCGAGGAACATCCTCCGGGTGCTGGCGCAGCGCGTCCTGGAGCGCGCGCGCATCGTGAAAGCACGAGGCCATGCCGCTGCCGGTGAGCGGGTGACAGCACGACGCGGCGTCGCCCACCAGCACGGCGCTCCCCACCCTCACCGTCGCGGAGAGCCGGTCGTCATTGGAGGCCATGCGTGGTGCCGGGGGTTGCTCCAGTGCGCGACGGACCTCGCTCCGCAGCGCGGGAGGAAGTGTGCGCAGCAGCTCCGGCCGCTCCTTCAGCGTGTCGGCGGTGCTGCCCAGGGGGAGGTCCACCATCACCCGCGCCACACCGGGTTCAATGGCATAGGCCAGCGCGTACAGCGGCCCTCCCACGAACTGATGGCCATGGTCGGGGTACGGCAGGCAGGCGCTGTCGACGGTGAGGCCCAGCATGGTGGAGATGCGCGTGAAGTGCTCGGCGATGCCCAGCATGCGCCGCACGGGCGACGCGCGTCCGTCCGCGGCCACCAGCAGCCGGGCGCGCACCGTCTGGTCGACGCCTTCGTGGGAGAAGCGCAGTCGGACGCCGCGCTCGTCGTTGTGCTCCACGGCCGTCACGCGGGCGCGGGCCAGCAGGGTGACGCCCGGTCGCCGGGCCACTGCTTCCAGCAGGGGGATGGTCAGCGTGGCGTGCTCGAGCGACAGGCCCGTCGCGCCATGTCCATACGGAAGGAGGACGGTGCGCGCGGGGGAGGAGAAGACGACCGCGAAGCCACGCACGGGTCGCGCCTTCCAGGCGTCCACGACGTCACCGAAGCCGAGTCCGCGCAAGTCACGCACCCCGGCGGGGTGAAGCAGCTCTCCAGAGAGTTGCTTGTGGCGGTCCACGCCCGCGTCCACCAGCAGCACGGACAGCCCCAGGTCGGCGAGCGCCGCCGCCGTGGCGCAGCCCGCGGGGCCGCCTCCCGCAATCACCACATCGACATCGCGCACGCAAGCCACCCCCATGACGCAAGAACTGGTCATGGATACGACATGACGCAGTGGAGGAAGCCATGGTTGCCCTGGAAGAGTCGTTCTGCCGAGCGGTGCTACCCAAGGTCTCCCGGACATTCGCGCTGAACATCCCCCTGCTGCCGGAGCCCCTGGACCTCGCCGTCACGGTGGCCTACCTGCTCTGCCGCGTCGCGGACACGCTGGAGGATGAAGCCCGCCTGCCATTCCAGCGGGAGCTGTTCGACGAGCTGATGGGCCTCGTGAGGCTGGAGCCGGGCTGGGAGGCACGCTCCCAGGCCTTTGCCCGCCGGGCCGCCTCGGCGCTGCGTGAGTCCGCGCCCGAGGCCGAAGTGGAGCTCCTCATGGGCATCTCCACGGTGCTGAAGACCCTGGCCTCGCTTCCCTCCTGGGTCCATCCCCACATCGTGCGCTGCATGCGCATCATGACCGACGGCATGAGTCAGATTCAGCGACAGCACGGACGCGCCGCGCGGGTGCTGGGGCTGCCGGACCTCCAGGCGACGCTCACGTACTGCTACTTCGTGGCGGGCGTGGTGGGCGAGATGCTGACCGGACTCTTCATCGACTACTCGCCGCTCGTCACTCCAGCGAGACAGGCCCTGCTCGTCCCGAAGGCCGTCGCGTTTGGCAGGGGGTTGCAGCTCGCCAACATCCTGAAGGACGTGCGCGAGGACCTGGACAACGCACGCTGCTGGCTGCCGCTGGACCGGATGGCCGCGTACGGCCTGGAGCCGGCCACGCTTGCGCTGCCAGGCAATCGCGCCCGGGCGATGGCGCTGCACACGGAGCTGGTGGCGGTGGCGCGCCGTGAGCTGGATGAAGCGCTCGAATACTCGCTGGCGATTCCGCCCGAAGAGCCAGGCCTCCGGCTGTTCTGCCTGTATCCCCTCTTCTTCGCGGTGATGACGCTCAACGTGGTGGAGGGAAATCCCGCGGTGTTCGACCCTACCCCGGTGAAGATTGGCCGGGACGCGGTGCTGAACGTGATGCTGCGCACGCAGGAGCGGGTCGCCTCGGATGCGGCGCTCCGGGCGTTCTACGCGGAGTGCTCGCGCGTGCCCCAGGGGGCCGAGGCGATGAGATGATGCAGCGGGCCCGTGACGTGCTTGCCCGGACCCAGGAGGCGGATGGCTCCTGGAAGGGCGACTACAGCGGGCCCCTCTTCTTGAGCCCGGTATACGTGGCCGGGCTGTATGTGCTTGGACGGGCTCCGGACGCACGCACCCGGGAGGGCCTCGTCACCTACGCTCGCGCCCATCAGAACGAGGATGGCGGCTGGGGGCTGGACGTGGAGTCACCGAGCCTCGTCTTCACGACGGTGCTCAACTACGTGGCGCTGCGGCTGCTCGGTGTCGAGGCCGAGGACCCGGGCCTCATCCGTGCGCGAGATTGGTTCCTGCCTCGGGGCGGACCGCTGGGCAGTGGCTCCTGGGGCAAGGCCGTCCTCGCCCTGCTGGGGCTCTACGAATACGACGGGCTCGCGCCCACGCCGCCGGAGCTGTGGCTGCTGCCGCGCGCGCTGCCGTTCCATCCGTCGCGCCTGTGGTGCCACTGCCGCATGGTGTACCTGCCCATGGGCTGGCTCTATGGCCGCCGTGCGCGCGCCGCCGAGACGCCCTTGCTGGCCGAGCTGCGCCGCGAGCTGTATCCCCTGCCCTACGCGGACGTGGACTGGAAGGCCGCACGCAACCGGGTCGCCGCCACCGACGTCTACACTCCGCGCGGCGCGTGGCTGCGGGCGGTGAATCGCGTGCTCGGGCTCTACGAGCGGCTGCATTCCAGGCGGCTCCGCGACCGCGCGCTGGAGGAGTCGCTGGCGCAGATTCGCGGCGAGGACGAGGCCACGCACTTCATCTGCATCGGGCCCATCAACAAGGTGCTCAACACCGTGGTGTGGCATCTGGCCCGGCCAGACGGCCCGGAGGTGCGCGCCCACCTGGAGCGCCTGCCGGACTACCTCCAGCGCACTCCGGAGGGCGTGACGGTCAATGGCTACAACTCCTCGCAGCTCTGGGACACCGCCTTCGCGGTCCAGGCGCTGGTGGCCTCGGGCCAGGAGGAGGCACGAGCCACGCTCGCGCGCGCGAGCCGCTTCCTGGAGTCAGAGCAGGTGCTGGAGGACTCTCCGCGCCCCGAGCGCTTCCACCGTCATCCGAGCCGAGGGGGCTGGCCCTTCAGCACGCGCGCCCATGGCTGGCCCATCAGCGACTGCACGGCGGAGGCGGTGAAGGCGTGTCTGTTGTTGGAGCCGCTGGGGCTCAACCGCGTGCCTCGCGAGCGACTGGCCCAGGCCGTGGAGTTCATCCTCTCGCTCCAGAATCGCGATGGCGGGTGGGCCACGTACGAGCGCACACGAGCCCCCCGCTGGATGGAACGGTTCAATCCCTCCGACGTGTTCTCTGGCGTCATGGTGGACGTCAGCTATGTCGAGTGCACATCCGCCTGCGTCCAGGCACTCATCGCCTGGCGAAGGGCCCGGCCCGGAGCTCCGGTGGGTCAGGCCATCGCGCGCGGCCTGGACTTCCTGCGCCGCGCGCAGCGGCCTGACGGAGGCTGGGAGGGCTCGTGGGGCGTGTGCTTCAGCTATGGCACGTGGTTCGGGGTGACGGGCCTCGTGGCCGGTGGCGCCCGGCCTGGAGACCCGGCGCTGCGCCAGGCGGTCCGCTTTCTCGAGGAGCACCAGCGCGAGGACGGCGCCTGGAGCGAGACCATCCAGAGCTGCCGTGAGCGTCGCTGGGTGGAGGGGGCCACGGGGCACGCGGTGACGACGTCATGGGCGCTGCTGTCACTCGTGGCCGCCGGCGAGGGTGACTCGGAGGTCACTCGCCGAGGAGTGGCGTGGCTGCGCGCGCGACAGGGGGCCGATGGCCGGTGGCCACGCGAGCCGGAGGCGGGGGTCTTCAGTCGCACCTGCGCCATCCACTACGACACCTATCTGCGCATCTTCCCTCTGTGGGCGCTGTCCCTCGCGGGACGGGAGGAGCACCGCGTGCTCTCGCCCTACCAGGAGGCCGCGCGCCGTCACCCGGAGTTCAGCGGCCTGACTCCGTAGCCCCCCAGCACCAGGCCGAGCGAGGTTGATGACCTCATCGCCCACACCAGGGCGTCAGAGTGCTCTCGTCGTTCGCGCGTCCTGGCATACTCCAGCAGACATAGTTGACCCCGGCGCCCGGGCCCGACTGAAAGGACGTCACCATGCGTCTCCGTGCCTGCACCGCCCTGCTGCTCTTCCTCTCGGCGTGCGCTGCGTCGACACCAGAACCACGAGGTCGCGTGACCTCGAACCCGCGGGTCGCCAACCTCCAGCGCGCGGCCAGGCTCCCGTGGAGAGACGGGGGCCGGTGCGTCGTCCGTGAGGCTTCTCAGCCCTGGCCCATTATGGCGGAGCGGTGTTTTCACGCCCTCGACCATGACCGGGTCCGCTTCAACGACCGGACCGGAAGATGCGCCGTTGCTTCGGCGGGCACGGCTACCCTGGGAATCGGCCTCTGTATCCTGGCTGCCCCTGAGCTTGTTGTGGGCACGGTGCTTGTCGTGGGCGTGGTGGTGGTGGGAGTCGCCATCAAGGAGGCATTGGAAGCATATGAACTGAGGGGGAGCAGCTCCGACGAGCCAGAAGCCGTCGCCAACACGAAGCCCACTCCTCACGAGGACTCCTCCCCGAATCGAACGCCCAAGCCTGAAACTTCAGGGCAGGATTCGTTCCCACCCATTCCGACCGACCCGCTGGGGCGACAGCGCCGACCGGAGTGCAGGCCCATTCCAGGACCGCCCCGTGGAGGAAACGACTCGCATGACGAATGCGCCAACAACGTTCCGGGCAACAACTTTCCCGGCCTGAATGTACTCATCAACGGCAAGTACTTCGATGCACTGGTCCTCACCACTCGCACTCTGTGGGAGGTCAAGACAGATGATTTCGAGAAACAGTCGCCCCGCTCGCGAAGGTTCTTCGTCAAGATGAAGCTGGCCGAACTGCAGCGCGAGGCGCTGCTCGCCAAGGAGTGTGGATATCACTTCTTCGTTGGAGTGCGCAGCGAGGCTCACAAAGCCGAGCTGAGGCTGGCGGATCCCACTCTCAATGTCGTCATCATGGATTGGTGTTGAAATGACATCCAGACAGGATGAACTCGCCATCATCGTCTACGCACCTGTCTTCCAGGGCGACGAAGGCCGTGCGCTGGCCATCATCCATGGAATGGAGCGTGCGCTTCCTGGATTGCGCTTGGAGTGGACCTCCTCTGAAAAGGAGGACCTCATCGCGTTGCCCGACCGCGACGCATGGGTCAGAGCCAACAGGACGAGCAGCGGCTTTCTGTTCCTGAGCAACGACAACGACGAGCATCCTGTAACGATTGCCGCGTGGGAGAACCCGAGCGGGCTTGCAGCGGGAAGCCCACCGCACGTCGAAGTCCATGTCGACCTTCCACTCGACACTGCTGGCCCTGATGCCACCACCGACGTCCTTGAGGCCATTGCAGAGGGCGCGGGTGCACTCTGGGGACACGCAACACCGTTCAAGGCGGGGGTGGAGATCGCCGAGCAGACGAGCCCCATAGTGGAGGGGCCACCGCGTCCTCCCCGTGGGCTGCCCGCACTCAAACTCCCCGAGATGCTCCACTCGCCGGAGATTCCGCATCGCCTCGGATGGCTGAACTACTGGTCGGCCGCTACTGCCCGAGCCATCGGGTTTCCCGACCAGGCCCGGGATGCGGACCTGCTTTCCCGCGCGCGTTACACGGCATCGGGCGGATGGGTCGTGCGGCTCACGAACGCGCCGCTCGACCTCGACAACCCAGAGCACCTGGCCACGCTTCTGCGTACCTATGAGCGCTTCCCTGAAATCGGCGGCCGCTCATTGCCTTGAATCGTTCATGCCCCGAGGCAACGCGAGCTTTCGGCGGCTATATGTTGATGCGCGAGCTGACCGTCCTGATATCCAGCCCCAGCGCTGAGAACTCGGCGGCGTGCGCGCGCAGCAGCTCCACGAACCGGGGGTGCACGTCATCCTCTTCGTTCGCCAGCAGGAAGCCGTAGTTCGTCTTGGACAGCATCCACGAAATCCACAGCATCTCCGTGGCCTCCTCCGGCGAGGGCGCGACGTCCAGGTCCGCCTCCGTCGACAGCGCCCCACCCTTCCCCCAGCGCAATCCCAGACACGCGTACAGCACCTCGCCCGCGTCGTCCCACTGGAGGTTGTTGGCCCACGCGTGACGGAAGGTCGCGAAGTAGATGACGTAGCGACACAAGCGCTTGAGCGACTCCAGCTCCCCGGGCTGGGGGACGTCCGTCCACGTCACCGCGCTGACCGCCTTGGGCACGGGCTCTTGCGTCTTCGCGTCCAGGTCCATGCGCTCGGAGCGCACGAACCACGGCGCGGCCTTCCCTGGCACCATCGCCCGGAGGTAGCGACACACGAAGGCCGGCGCGGAGTGCGCCACCAGGTCGTCCGAGAAGCGCCGCACCTCGCGCCACTCGGCCTCCAGCGCCGCGCCGTGCTCCGCGAAGAACGCGTCTACGTGCTCGCCCAACAGCTTCCAGAACAGCCCCGCCGCGCGCGCGTAGCGGTGTCCCTCGCAGACGGGCGGCGCGGGCTCGAAGCCCTTCCAGTCGTAGCTGCCCAACAGGTGCTGGAGCCGCGACTGCACGCCCCGCTCCGTCAGCGCGCTCGCGCGGGTGATGTAGCCCGTGGGCCCGACGAGAAAGCCGTTGGCCGAGCGGTTGATGAGCACCACCTCACGCAGGTGCGGCATCAGCAACCAGCGCAGCGGGCTTTTTCGCAGGTTGCGATGCGCGGCGATGGCGTACTGCTCGACGTTGAAGTGACACTGCCCCAGGTGGTTGCCCAGCTCGGTGTCCAGCGTCGCGCTCACCCGCGCCATCCGCTTGGCGGCCTCCCAGCCCGCGCCATCCGCGGGCGTGAAGCTCCGCCGCGTCACCGGTGAGCCAGGGGCCGTCGCACCCGGCTCGCGCAGACCCAGGATGATGCGCACCGGCAACAGCCGCTCCTCCACCAGCCGCAGCCGCACGTCCACATCCGGCAGACAGTGGATGCCGTCCTGCTCGTACGCGTTCCACGGGAGGTAGAGCCGGAACGCGTTCGCCTCTCCGGGCGCCTCCGGGTCCTTGTCGAGGACGCTGGAGAACATGCCGTTGAGCAGCCGCTCTCCGAAGAAGGCGTCCGTGCGCGTGGAGCCGGGCGACTCGCGCTCCATCCGCACCGTCAGCGCCTCCGGATAGTCCGCCTGAATCCTGTCCAGCGCGGGGGCCTGTCCCAGCTTCCCCTTCAGCAGATGCCCGCGCTTGACGAGTTCTATCGGCGCCACGGCCTTCAACATCGCCAGCGCGCGGCCCGGCGCATAGGCCGTGGGCGCCGTCCCCTCCTCCGTCACGAGCAGGCGGGCCAGCGGCGTCGTCGAATCGTATTCCCAATACGGCAGCCTCAACGTCCCGAAGTCGTGGTGCAGTCCCCCATGGTCGTCCGGCCCATGCTCGGAGCCGATGCGCCGCCACGTCTCCACCACCTGCCCGTCCGGACGGAAGGTGTGCTGCGGCTCGAAGAAGCGGACCTCCAAGTCGGGCAGGTCTCCCACGCCCGCGTCGGCGGGGTCGTAGCGGACCGAGAACCCACCCTCCGGGTCCGTGAAACCCTCCCCCAGAAAATCATCCGGCGCGCCGAAGTCCCGGTCCCACAGCTCCACCTTGATGTGATGCAAGGGAATGGGGCCTTCAGGACCGTCCTGCTCGAAAACCAGACGTCCCACCACCACCGCCGGCAGCGTGGAGGTGTCCCGCACGGTGCGACCCGCACGGACCCGAGGTGCGAGCTGACGACTCAGGGCCAGCCGCTCCTCCAGCTTCAGGCCCGAGTACCACCGCGCCAGCTCCTGGGCGTCCAGCACTTCATTCCCGCCACGCTCGCGTCCCTTGAACCCGAGAGCGCCCATCCACCGACGCAGCACCGCGAACATCATCCCCGTCCCCTGCCCCTGGCCTCGGGCCTTTCAGTGCCACCGTCTGTCATCAGCCCGACCTCCACGGGTGTCCCTCACTCATGACAGGGCCACTGGAACCTTCGCTGATTCCGTGTGCTGAGCGACGCCTGCATCCGTCTGCGGGGAGGGTAGCATGGCTTGCAGCCCTCGCTTTCCCCGTCCTACGGTCTGCCCCGTTCCGTAGAGGGTTCCATGACTGTCGAGTACAAGCTCAAAATCCGCACGAGCGCGAAGCTCGGCGCGGGCACGGATGCAGACATCTCCGTCACCCTGGTGGGCACGCAAGGGGAGAGCGGGCCGCACGCGCTGGACAAGCGCTTCCACAATGACTTCGAGGCGGGCGCGGAGGACATCTACTCCGTGAAGTCCATGGACCTGGGCAACCTGGTCCTCTTGCGCTTCACCAACGCGGGGGGCGTCGCGGGAGACTGGTTGCTGGATTGGGCCCACGTCACGTCGGAGGGAAGGCAATGGCGCTTTCCGCTCTTCCGGTGGGTGCGGGGCGGGGCCACGGTGGATGTGCTGGAGGGCGCCGCGAAGATTCCACGACAGGCGGGCAGCGCGCGCGAGTCAATGGCGCGACGCGAGCTGCTCAAGCACCGTCAGCAGATGTATCCCTGGCGTGCCGCCTCGGCCACCGAGGGGCTTCCGGGCGCGCTGGACTTGAGCGAGACGCGGCCCCTGCCCAAGGACGAGCTGTACCGGGGCCTGACGGAGGGCAGCTACGAGGTCGTCATCGCCAAGACGCTGGCGTCCATCAAGCTGCACCTGCCCATGCTGTCCAGCGCGTGGAACGGGCTCGTCGACATCTTCGACTTCTTCAAGGGCCTGGAGGTCCCCCAGCTCTCGCAGCGGTGGAAGGACGACTACGAGTTCGCGCGGCAGGCCGTGCAGGGCATCAACCCGCTGCACATCACCCTCATCCCCAGCCTGCCCGAGGGCATGCCGCTGACGGATGACGAGGTGCGCGGCCTCTTGTCGCCCGGCACCACGCTGGCGCTCGCGCTCGACAGCAAGCGCATCTTCCTGCTCGACTTCGAAATCCTCGACGGCATCCCCATGTACCGGAAGGTCAACGAGAAGGGCGTCGAGGAGCGGCGCTGGGCCCCCGCGTCGCGCTGCCTGTTGTACCTGGACGACACCCGCCAGCTCCGCCCGCTCGCCATCCAGTTGGGTCGCGACGCCCAGAAGGACCCGGTCTTCACGCCGAACGACGGCGAGTACGACTGGCTCGCGGCGAAAATCTACGTCCGCTGCAGCGAGGGCAACACGCACCAGATGGTGGGCCACGCGCTGCGCACCCACTTCGTGGCGGAGCCCTTCGTCATGGCGACGATGCGCAACCTCCCGGACCCGCACCCCGTCTACAAGCTCCTGCGCCGGCACTTCCGCTACACGCTCGCCATCAACGAGGGAGCACGCAAGGGCCTGCTCGCCGAGGGCGGGGTGTTCGATGACTTCATCGCCACCGGGGGACCGGACAAGGGCCACCTCCAGCTCGGCAAGAAGGGGTACCAGCGCTGGAAGCTCATGGACAACAAGCCTCGGCCGGACTTCGAGCGCCGGGGCGTGCTGTCCCCTGACGTCCTGCCCTACTACCCCTATCGCGACGACGCCCTCCCCTTGTGGGATGCTTTCGAGGAGTACATCGGCGGGGTGCTCCGGCACTTCTATCGGACCGACGCGGACCTCGAGGGCGACGCCGAGATGCAAAGCTGGTGGAAGGACCTCACCGAGCACGGCCTGCCCGTCGACAAGCTGCCCTGCCAGGAGCTCTCCCGCGTGGACGACCTGGTCGACATGCTCGCCACCGTCCTCTTCACGGTCAGCGTCCAGCACGCCGCGGTCAACTACCTGCAATACGAGCACTACGCCTTCGTACCCAACGCGCCCTTGTGCATGCGCCAGGAGCCGCCCCGTCAGAAGAGCGTCCTGGGCCCGAGCGATATCACCGCCATGATTCCCAGCAAGTCCCAGACACTCTGGCAGGTGGCCATCGGCCGGGCGCTCTCCAGCTTCGGGGAGGATGAGGAGTACCTGCTGAACGAGTTCGGCTGGCGCGAGGAGTACTTCCAGGAGCCCGAGCTGTTGGCGTTGCGCGAACGCTTCCACCAGCGCATGCGAGACCAGTTGGTGGCGGTGAAGGCTCGCAACGCGCGCGCCGACGTGCCCTACACCGTCCTGCAGCCCGACAAGATTCCCTGCGGCATCACCGTCTGAGCAGCACCGGAGGCTTCACCGTGCCGAACCTGCTCTCTCGCGGTCTGTTCAACCTGTTCTTCGGCGGCCGGCGAAAGCCCCTCGCCAGCCTGCCGGGACCGCCGCCAGGCATCCTGGGCAACATCGGGGACTTCCTGGGCGTGCAGCCCTGGGACGTGTGCGCCCGCTATGCGCGGGAGTACGGCCCCGTCACCGTCGCCTGGCTGGGGCCCTCCCCCGCGCTGGTGCTCAACGACCCCGGCGTCATCCAGGAGGTGCTGGAGACGCGCCGGCTGGAGTTCGAGAAGGGCAACATCGGCGAGCAGATCCGCCACTCCGTCACGGACGACACGCCGTTCACCGCGCAGCAGGGAGAGGACTGGAAGCGCAAGCACGGCATGGACCCGCTGGCGCAGCCGTGGACCCAGGCGTGGCGAGAGGCCCAGGTGGAGCCGATGCGGGCCGCCATCGCGGAGTCGGTGGAGGCGCTGCTCCACACACACTCACCCGACCTGACGCCCGGGCTGCGCAAGCTGACGTTCGATGCGTTCTGCGTGGCCACGGTGGGCGAGAAGCTCCCCACGTCCGCGTACGACGACTTCATGCTGCTGGCCGCCGCCGCGGATGCGCGCATCCAGGCGAAGCTCCCCCTCAAGTTCGTCTCGGTGCCCAAGGGCTTCCCGGCGGCCAGGGAGCGCTTCTACGGGCTGTTCGCGGACAAGATTCGCGCCGCGCGCCAGGCCCCGGCCGCGCACCGGGTCGACTTGATGTCGTGGACGCTGCGCGAGATGCCGGAGCTGGATGACCAGGTCCATGCGAACCTGCTCGGCTCGTTCTTCTTCGGCGGCGTCTTCTCCTCCAGCACCACCCTCGTCGCCGCCTACCACCAGCTCCAGAAGTACCCCGCCGCGGAGGAGCGCCTGGCGCTGGAGTCCGCGTCGCTGGCGGAGGAGCCGCTGACCCATGAGCGGCTCCGCGGGGCGCCCTGGGGCGAGGCCGTCGCCTTGGAGTCCCTGCGAATCCTCCCCGCCGTCCGCGTCCTGATGCGTCGCTCGCCGTCCACCGAGACGAAGCTCGCGGGCGTCATGGTGCCGCCGGAGACCACGCTGATGATCTCCAACCAGCACCTGCACCGCGACGCGACGCATTGGACCAGCCCGGAGACGTTCGACCCGGAGCGCTGGCTGAACGGCGGCGCGGCCAGCAATCCGCTCGGCAGCGGCCACTTCTTCCCGTTCGGCCGGGGCCCTCGGGCCTGCGTGGCCGGAGACTTCGCCATGGTGTTCCTGCGCACCGCGCTGGCGACCCTCGGCGCCCGGGTGCGCGTCCACGTCGATTCGACGGAGCCCTTCGAGGAGGGTTTCTTCTTCGGCGTGGTGCTTCCGAAGGGCGTCTCTGGGAAGCTTGTCCCGCGCGAGCGGCAAACCCTCTACCCTCCCCTGGGAGCCCGTCCCACCCCCGCTGTGGAATCCGCATGACATTGTTCCGACATCCCAGAGACCGCATCCCCGTCCTGCTGTTCGCCACGGTGTTCGCCCTGGACCTGACGGTCTACTTCACGGCGAGAAGCTGGTGGCTCCCCCTCCTCTGGCTCGCCTTCTGGGTGATTCCCAAGGGGTGGATCAGCGCCTGGAACCACCACCACCAGCACGTGCCCATGTTCCGGCACGCGCTGCCCAACCGCCTGCTGGAAGTCATCTTCGGCTTCCAGACGGGTGTGACGTCCCAGGCGTGGTTCCTCCACCACGTGGTCGGCCACCACCGCAACTACCTGGACCAGGAGAAGGACGAGGCCCGCTGGAAGCGCGATGACGGGTCCACCATGGGCGAGGTCGAGTTCTCCGTCATCAACACGCTGCAGGCCTACCCCCGGGCCTACGCCGTGGGGCGCTCACACCCGAAGGCCCAGCGCATCTTCCTGGCCATGGGCGCGCTCCACGTGGCGCTGCTCGGCGTCCTGTTCTGGCACGACTGGTACAACGCCCTCTTCGTGTTCCTGCTCCCCATGGTGGCGTCGCTCTACGTCACCGTCTGGGCCACCTACTTCCACCACACGGGGCTGGAGACGACGGAGCACTCGGAGGCCTCGTACAACATCGTTCACCGGGGCTACAACCTGATGACCGGCAACCTGGGCTTCCACACCGCCCACCACACGAAGCATGGCGTGCACTGGTCCCAGCTCCCGGAGCTGCACGCGCAGTTGGCCAAGGACATCCCCAACACCCTGTACCGCCAGCCGGGCATCCCCTTCGTCTGGTCCAACCCGGAAGCGAAGGTCGACCCGGGCGAGACGGAGCTGGGCGCCATCGTCCAGTGAGCGGCCCTCCCTCGCCGCGAGCCCGTGACGTGGGGCTCGCGGGCGAGGAAGCAGGACCTCACGAGGCGGACGGGCCGCGCGCCTTGACCGCCTCGCCGCAATCCTCGATATCCCCCTGGCCGCGCAATTGATATTGCGTCGCAAAACCAAGTAGTCCGGGATTGCGGATGTTCTCACCGGTCACCTCCCTCGCGTTGCTCCTCTCGGTGGCCTCCCCGGCCCCGTCCACGCCGTCCCCTTCCGAGGGGCCCGCTCCGGCCTCGGCCACGGCGGAGGCCCCACCGAGCGACGAGGTCCAGGTGCCTCGGCGCCTCGACAGCGTCGGGGTCCCCTATCCCGAAGCCGAGCAGGCGGCCGGGCGCGAGGGCGAGGTCGTCCTTCGACTCACGCTCGATGAGCAGGGCACCGTGACGGACTCGGAGGTCGTCCGCTCCGCGGGCGCGGCCTTCGACGAAGCCGTGCGGACCACCAGCCTCTCCTTCAAGTTCGAGCCCGCGCGCGTCCGGGGCGAGGCCGTGGCGTGCCAGATTGAGCTGGCTCACACCTTCAAGCTCGACGCGCCCGCCTCGCCTCCCGTCCCCCAGGCGCCCATCACCGAGCCCACGGCGGAGCCTGGCGCGACAGCGGAGCCCACGCCGCCGGTCCCCGAGGAGAAGAAGCTGGAGACCACCGTCTCCGCGCGCTCGGACGCGGAAGAGCGGCGCCAGTCCGCCGAGGCCGTGAAAATCGTCAGCATCCAGCGCGCGCGCTCGCGCTCTGGAGATTTGGGCCAGGTGCTCGCCTCGCAGGAGGGCGTGGAGGTGCGGCGCACGGGTGGGCTCGGCAGCACCGCGCTGTTCGCGCTCAACGGCCTCACCGACGACCAGATTCGCTTCTTCCTCGACGGCGTGCCGCTGGACCTCTCGGGCTACCCCTTCGGCATCGCCAACGTGCCCGTCAACCTGGTGGACGCCATCCAGCTCTATCGGGGCGTGGTGCCGGTGCGCTACGGCGCGGACGCGCTCGGTGGCGCCGTCAACCTCACCTCCGCGCCACTGGAGACAGGCGCGCATGGGGCGGTGTCCCTCCAGGGTGGAGCCTTCGGCACCTTCCGTCTCACGCTCGGCGGCGGTTACAAGCCCGCCGAAGAGGGCTTCTACGCGCGGGCCCACTTCTTCGCGGACACCACGAACAACGACTACTCCGTCGACGTGGAGGCCGCGGACGACCGGGGCTCCATCCGTCCCGTCACCGTCAAGCGCTTCCACGACGGCTACGAGGCGCTCGGCGGTGGCGTCGAGGCGGGCTACACCGGCCTGTCCTGGGCGGACCGCATCGTCGTGCGCGCCTTCGGCTCCCAGCATGACAAGGAGCTGCAACACAACCTGGTGATGTCGGGCGCTCCCTACGGCGAGGCCCGCTACGACGCCGACTCGCTGGGCGCGCAGCTGCTCTACGCGAAGACGTTGTCGCCGAGCGCACGCCTGGATGTGCTGGCCGGCTACGCGTGGCAGGCCACGAGGCTCACGGACGTGGGCGAGTGGGTCTACGACTGGTTCGGAAACCGCGTCAATCCGCGCGAGGTCGCGGGCGAGCTGGGTGAAAGCCCCATCGACCAGACCGTCTGGCAGCAGTCCATCTACGGCCGCGTCAACGTGGGCTGGGACGTGGCGAAGCACCAGACGCTGCGGCTCGCCTTCGCTCCGACGCTGATGGTGCGGACCGGTGAGGAGCGGCGCAAGGTCAGCCCCAGCGACCCGGACCGGCTCGCTCCGGAGCGCTCCCAGCTCACCTTCGTCACCGGCCTCGAATACCAGGTCGACCTGCTCGACGACGCGCTGGAGGTCATCCTCTTCGGCAAGGACTACGTCTACGTGGCCAAGGCCGAGCAGCCGCTGGAGACGGGGGGCTGGCGCGACAAGGACCGCGACCTGCATCAGCTCGGAGGTGGCGCGGCGCTGCGGCTCCGGCTGGGCTCGCCCGTCTACCTCAAGGCCAGCTACGAGCGCGCCACGCGCCTGCCGCGCCCCGACGAGGTCTTCGGCAACGGCGTGCTCGTCCAGGAGAACCTCGACCTGGAACCGGAGCACAGCCACAACCTGAACCTGGGTCTCGCCACCGTGCCGCTGCGCACGAAGCTGGGCAGCTTCCGGGGCGAGCTCAACGGCTTCGCGCGCTTCGCGGACAACCTCATCCTGCTCGCTGGCAGGGACCGCGACTGGAGCTACCAGAACGTGTACGCGGCGCGGATTCTCGGCGTCGAGGGCTCGGCCGGGTGGAGTTCACCGGGCGGCCTCTTCAGCCTGGATGCCAACGCCACGGTGCAGAACCCACGCAACGCCTCCGGCCAGGGCACCTTCGGCGCCTTCGAGGGACGACGCCTGCCGAACCGTCCATGGCTCTTCGCCAACGCCACGGCCCGGGTGTCGCTGCGAGGGCTGGCGCTGGCGGAGGACGAGCTGTCACCGTTCTGGAGCACCCGCTATGTGAATGGCTTCTTCCGCAACTGGGAGGGCCTGGGCACGGTGGAGTCGAAGGACAAGATCTCCACCCAGTTCGTGCAGGCGGCGGGAGTCGGCTACCGCGTCCGGAGAGGCAAGCTCACCGCGGGGCTCACCGCCGAACTGGAGAACGTCACCGACGCGCGCGTCTTCGACTTCTTCGGCGTCGAGCGGCCCGGCCGCGCGGCCTGGCTCAAGGGCACGCTCGAGTACTGACGGACGGCAAGGACGACGCGCCCGGCCTCGAAAGAAGCCAGGCGCGTCAGGCACGACGGCTCAGCGCACCTTCACGAACTGGTACGCCCAGCCCTGCGTCTCGAAGCGCTTCACCGCCGCGCCGCTGACGCCCAGCTCCCAGATGGCCGTCTTGCTGTAGTCCGCCGTGGGCAGCAGCAGGAACGTCCGGCCGTCCAGCGCGAAGGAGTAGTAACCGCCCGCGATGAAGCCGAGCTCCTCGATGGGCGACGCCGTGCCAGCCTCCAGGTTCACCCGCCACAGCTTCCAGTGCAGGCCGCCGGTGATGTCGGTGGCCTTGGTGTTCGCGTCGATGGTCATGTCCTCGTCGTGGAACACGGCGACGACGCCGGTGCCGTTGCCCAGGTAGCGGAACGCCGCCGTCTGACGGCCGCCCACCAGCGAGGACAGCGAGCGCGTGAAGGTGGTGTCGATCTCCCGCGAGCCGGCCTTGATGCGCACCACGCAAGTGGCGGGCGCGGTCTCCTTGAGGACGGGCGCCGCGGAGCTGAACACCCAGTTGGAGAAGTAGAGGTTGCCGGCCTCGTCCTGCGTCGCCACGTCGAGCCCGGGGCACGGCGCGTCGAGCAGCTTCACCAGGCTGTCATCCGCCTTCGAATAGATGGCGATCTGCGAGGTGGGCAGGAAGTCGAAGTAGCTGCCATCCGTCCAGTAGAACGCCTGGAACACATCGTCACCGCGAACCACGCGGGCGCGGTCATAGCCCGTCTTCACCACCAGGCCATCGCGCTCGCGGACCAGGCCCGGCACCTCGGCGGGACCGGAGATTTGCATCGTCGAGGGATTCCAGATGATGCGCTTGGACTCCTCCAGCGACATGTACGCGGTGGTCGAGTCCACGAACTGGTTGAAGTAGAGCGGCGAGGTGGCGAGGCCGTAGCTGGCGAAGCTGATGCGCCCCGCGTCCTCCAGCGTGCCGTCGTCCTTCACCGTGTAGCGCGACACCTCGGGCGCCTCGCCCGCTCCGACGAAGAGCATCCCGTCGACGGCGCCAATCGTCGCGAAGCCGGAGTGCTCGCGGGCCTTCGTCAAATCCAGCCCGGTGATGTCCAGGGAGTTGAAGACGCTCACGTACGTGGCGCTTCCCGCCTGCGAGAAGACCGAGGTGGCCAGGCTGTACACGGGCTCCTTCGTATCGGACGGGCCCGGCGTCTTGTCGTCGTCGTCTCCGCAACCCACCAGGGTGGTGGTGAGCAGGAGGGTGGTGGCGGCGGATGCCGTGGCGAGACGGCGAAGGGTGCTCATGATGGACTCCATTGAGGGGGGTGAAGCGTGGAGGGTCAGGTCGGTACGGAGGCGGGAGCGTCCGGCTCGACGGTGGAAGGGGACGCCACGGGCGTGGGGCGCTGGAGGCGACGGATGCCGCGCGCCGCGCCAGCGAGGAGGAGCGCCAGCGCCATGAGGCCCAGCTCCGTCGCCAGCACATGCGCCGAGCCCGAAGCGAAGGGCAGCCGCCCCATCCTCGCCCCGTCGATGAGCGGGACGATGACGAGCAGCGCGCTGGCCGCCATGAGCAGGCGACGCGCATACCGCGCGGGCTCACCGTCGACGAAGGCGCCCGCGATTCCGAGCCCCCAGGCCGCGAGGAAGAAAGCGTGCTCCCAGCTCGGACGCGCGGACAACTCGGCGGGGAGCAGCTGGTTTGCGATGAAGAGGCTCGCGACGGCCAGCGCGAGTCCCGCGCAGAAGCCGGAGGTCAGCTTCGCGAGCACGCGGTCGAAGCGATTGGACGCCTTCGCGCGCCGCCGCTCCAGCCAGAGCAGGTTGCCCGCGAGGATGCCGAACGCGGAGACGAAGGCCAGCAGGGCGTAGAGTACCTTCGCGGGGAAGCTGGCCCAGGTGGCGAAGTGCAGCCCGTACAGCGGGTCCATCACCCGCGAATAGATTGTCCCTCCGCCCGTGTCGCGGGACCACAGCAGCTCGCCGGTCCGCGAGACGCGCACGTGGGTGAAGGCGTGGAGCGTGCCCTCGCGCTCCCCTGGAAGATGGACGGAGCCCTGCTCGTCACCGAGGTTGTCGAAGAAGAAATGGGAGTGCTCCGACGCGGGGAAGCGTTGCTTCGCCACCGAGAGCGCGTGGGCGAGGTCGGGAGCACCGGCGGGCTGGCCTGACGCGGCGGGCGGAGCCGGCCAATCCACGGCGCTCGCCTTCACCTGGGGGTCGCCATGCATCGACGTCTTCACCACGGCGGGCTCGAACCAGTCGTCGAGCCAGAGAATCCCGCCGGTGATTCCGAAGACGAGCAGGAAGGGCGCGCTGATGACGCCAATCACCTTGTGCGTGTCGGACCAGAACACCCGGCGCGCGGAACCCGGACGGAACCGCACGAGCTCGCGCATCATCCTGCCGAGTTGGAGCAGCAGCCCGGTCCCCACCAGCAGGACGAGCACGGCCGAGGCGAGCCCCGTCAGGTGCTGCCCTCCGGGTATCGGCTCCAGGAAGTGCATCGCGTTGAGGAACTCGCCCAGGTCGCTGCGCTCCCCGAGCTGGCGGCCGGTGACGGGATCCCACCAGAGCGGATGGATGGCGCCGTCGGTCATCCTCCACAGGCGCAGCCACGGCTCCTCTTCGGTGGGCAGGGAGATGCCGAACCAGACCGGGCGCGACGCGGCCTCCGTGTCGGCCAGCCGCTGCGCGAGCGCGACGGCCTGCGCCTCCGGGACGGCGATGGGCGCGCGGAACGTGGGCTCCTGCCAGGGCGACAGCTCCTCCGCGAAGAGGGCGAAGGCCCCCAGGAAGAACGTCACGAACAGGACCAGGGACGACAGCACGCCGGCCCACGCGTGGGCATCCCAGAGAATCTCGTAGGCACGAGCGGAGAGCTTCACGCGAGCACCAGGACGACGGTCGCCACGGCGGCGACCCCGGCGGAGACCGCCCAGGCACGCATGGCGCTCCGGGCAAGCAATGCCAGACACACGGCGGTGGCGGCGGCGGGCAGGACGGCGAGCACCGCGATGAGCAACCGGACATCCGCGGGCACGGGTAACACCGCCGGTACGGCCAGGCTCGCGAGCACCGCGGCCCCGGGAGCGCCCGTCACGGCGGCGGCGATACGGCCGGCTCCATGCTGGTGGGCCATCAGGCGCCTCCCCACCACAACACCGCGAGCGCCAGCGCGCCCAGCGGCCACACATACCGCGTGGCACGAGGCCACAGCGGCACCGCGAGCGCGAGGAGCGGGACGACCAGCATCGCCAGCACGGCGGCGCAGGTCAGCCCCACCGCGAGCCCCTGGGCCTTCACCGCGAACCCCACGGAGGCGAGGAGGCAGAACGCCCCCAGCGCCCTCCCCCACGGGCGATGACCGTCCAGCAGCGGAGGAAGCGCGACGCCACGGAGCACGGCGAGGCCCAGCACCATCAGCAGGGTCGATGTCGCCATGTCCTCCTCGCGGGCCGGCAATTGAGAATGACTCGCAATTGCGAATCGCGAGCAGTTCAACCGCACCCACGCGAGGATGTCAAGGCGAGCCGTGAGCCCTGCCTGGAGAGGCACCGTCAATGCGAGGAACGCAGGTTTTGGGCGCCTGGATTCAAAGCAAGACGCCAGAAATCCAAGGCTTGGGAGGGCGGGCAGGAAGACGAGCGTGGCTCTCCCGCTCGGCGCGACCGAGGGCGATGGTGGCCCGCGCCGGGAGCGAAGACAGAAGCGGCTCGGGGGGGTACCTGTGCAACCCAATAAGACGCGAAGGCGCCCCCGGTGTCATCGAGGGCGTCTACACCACGCCGCACAAGCGCTGCCTCGGCGGCAACGACTGACGCGGCTCAGGGCGCGTTGAAGAGACTCGGGTCGCCCTGGCGGGAGCGGAACAGGTCGACGATGTAGTTCATGCGCTGGTCGAACTTGGACCAGTCATTGGCCGAGGAGCCCTTCAGCGAGTTGGGCGTCTTGTCGTACTGGGACAGGAGCTTGTTCAGCTCGCCGCTCTCGATGGTGCGCAGGTGTTCGGGGAACGCGCCCTGCGCCCCGGGCTTCACGTCGTCACCCAGGCTCAGGCTGCCCTCCGGCAGGCCAATCTTCATCATGTGCTCGGTGGCGAACTTGCGGAACTGCCCCGTCAGGCTGTTCACGACACTGTCCACCGCCTTGTCGACCAGACCCGTTGCCTTGGCGCCCTTGTAGGCGAGGTTCGCCGGGAAGGGCAGCGCATTGCCAGCCGCGTCGAGCGTAGCCTTGACGATGGGAGCAAAGGTCTCCTTGAGCGGAGCGTTGAGGGCGCGCTCGACCTCGCCTTGAATCAGGCTCTGCTCGTGGACGCCAACCTTGTCATTGGCGGAGAGCATCAGCTCCGCCTTCTTGTTCGGGTCCTTCTCGAACATCGCCTTGGCGTAGTCAGAGAAGGCGGCCTTGAGGTTCTCCTTCCCGGGCGGGAAGCCCTCCAGGTACTTCTCCACCTTGGCGGCGTCGTACTTCGTGTCGCCCTTGAAGGTCTCCGTGAAGCGCTGGAACTCCGGCGCGATGTCCCGGAAGAGCTTCTGGTTGCCATCCGCGATGGCATCACTGACACGGTTCAGCGCGTCCCGGATGGGGACCTTCAGGGCCTCCGTCAGCGCCGGGGCCAGGGGATTGATGGCACCCAGGCCGATGTTCGTCAGAGCGCCGAGCCACTTGTTGTCGCCCTTGAGCTGGTCCATGAAGGCCTTCGGCAGATCCTCCTGCCGGATGCTCACGCCCGCCTGCTTCGAAGCCCAGACACCAAACGTGGCCCAGTTGGCGTTCTCCTTGCCCAGCAGGCCGGCCATCTGGTTGGAGAGCTCGTAGTAGCCCTGGGTGATGGCGTGGTTGCGCGCCACCGGGTCCTTCATGTTGGAGATGCCTTCTATGTCGACCTTGCCCGGCACGGGCGCCTTGACGGGGACCGTCGGATTCAGCTCCACGGGCGCCTTGGCCGGTGACCTGGACTCGAACCGCGACTCGTCGCGCAACAGGCGCTTCGGGGCGGCCTCCTCGGCCTTCGCGGGAGCATTCTTGGGCAGAGGCTCGGGGACAAAAACCTGCTGCTGACGGCGGCGGGTCAGGTCTTGGATGGCGCTCATGACCAGATTATCGAGAAGCGCGAATTCGGGTTGCGCGTCTGGGGTCGGATTCCTCCCCCGGGTCGAAGCAGCGCCATGAAAAGAACCCCTCGGGTTGTCCGTGGTCGCCGCGCGTCAAATGACAGGAAATGACTGCCACTCAATGGACGTCAGCGTACAGCCGTCACGTCCACACCAGCTTCCCCACCGCGCCATGCAGGATTTCGAGCTGGCGCGGCACCCGCTCCACCAACGGCCCCGATACCGGGTCGTTCGCGATGCGGCGCAACGGCAGCTCTGGCATCGGCGGGGGCGTCTGTCCCTGATTCAGCGAGTCCGCGAGCACATCCAGCGTCCCGCTCGCCTTGTGCGCCACCACGTCCAGCACCTCCGACGATGGAATCACGGCCTTCTGCTCGCCCAGCGCCGTCACCGACGCGGCGAGCCTGCGTGAGTACGTCAGCAGCGCCATCGCGGGCTCCAGCCGGTGCGCCGGTCCTCGATACTCCGCCATCAGCCGCTCGAAGGACGCCTCCGCGTCAATCATCGCGAGCCCCAGGTCCCTGCGCGCCGCGCTGACCTTCGGCTCGGTGCCGCTGCGGCTCGCCGCCACCTGCCGGAAGTAGTTTCCATCCGCTCGCAGCATCGTCGCCGCGGCATCCGGGAAACGCCTGCGCTCCGGATACGGCCACAACAGCCACACCCCCGCGAGCGCCAACACACACGCCACCAGCACGCCCAGCGCCCGGTTCTCCGCGACAGTCCAATCCCCCGCGCTCAGCGTCGCCAGCAGCAGGAAGTCCGGCGTGAGCAGAATCTGGAACGCACCAAAATTGAGCGGCAACAACGACACGGAGACCGCTGTCAGCACCCCAATCACCAGAATCAACACCAGCGGAGACCCCACCCCGGTGGCAATCACCGCCGCGAGCGTCCCGCCCAGCAACGTCCCCGTCACACGCTGGAGCGCACGCTCCTCCGTGTTCGCCGAGTAGGGCTGAAGAATGCCGATGGCGGAGAGCACCACCCAGTACGCCTCGCCCAACCCCAGCACCCGCGTGAGCACCAGCGCCAGACAGGCGACCGTCCCCGCTCGCAACGCATGCCGGAGCACCACGGACCGCGAATTCAGGTTCGCACGCAACGTCTCCAGCAACGGGCGGCGCTGGCTCGCCAGCAACAGGGACCGGGGATGCCCCAGTGCCACCGGGTCGCCACGCCGCATCGCCATGGCGGCTCGCTGCGCCGCGACGGCGTGTCCTTTCAGCCGCGTCAGCAACTCCGTCACGGAAGCGGGAACCACTCGCAGCCATTTCCCTCGGAGCCCCAGTTCCTCACGGTGGGTGGGAAAGCGCGGCCAGTAGACAGCCGCCGTGTCCGGTGCGAGTGACACCGTCGCCACCCGCTGGGAGATCTCCGCGTACCAGTCACACGCGCGCGCCACCTGCTCCCGCACGGGACGGAGCCTGCGCTCGGGGCTTGCCACCTCCATCGCCTGGGCCAGGGCGAACAACACCCCCAACACCTGCTCGCTCACCTCCAGGAGCACGAGCAGGTGCTCACCTCGCCGCGATTCATCGGAGCGCCCTACCCGCGTGGACGCCAGCGTCTGTCGAGCCCCCTCTATCTTCGCGCGCAGCGGTAGATGCCGCGTCCAGTTCCACCGCATGCGCCCCCAGCGACGCCACGAAGATGACCGCGAGCTTCTCGCCCACCGAACCCGCCGTGTCGCCGTAACACCGGGCGAACGTCAGGACGAAGACCCCCACCAGGAGCAGAGTCGCATCCACGAGCAGGCGCCCGCCCGCCAGCGCGGCGATGACTCCCACGAGGGCTCCAAGCACCGTCACCGTGCCCATCACCCGAGCCCTGCCCCGATACGCCCCTCCGGGATTCGCCAGCGTCACGAGCAATCCGGTGAGCCCCAGCCAACCCGCGTCCTTGAAGCCCAGCAACGTGGCGAGCGAGTACGGAATGGTGACGGCCAGCGCCGCGCGAACACCGGCCGCCCACGCCGGCCTGCCCGGCTGGAGTCGGAAGAATCTCCGGATGTGGCGCAAGAGACGATGCATCCGCGAGCCTCCCCTGTCCGCGATGAATGTCCTCATGTGCTCACGCACCGCGTCGCCCGACAGCTCCCCCCGCTCGCAGGGGCGCCCGCTGGGCGACATGGACAGCGAGGCACGCGCCTCCGGCACGCTCTCGCGATGAACAGGCGGCACCCCCCAGCCACACGGTCCGCGCGATGACCTCAGCCCAGAAGCCGCCAAGGCCCTTGCTGGAGTCGCCTCCTCACGTGAGGGGGCCGCCCCCGCTGACCAGGCGACTCCCGCCCCTGTGCATCGACCTCATGCAAGAACAGCTCATGGGCCGCCGTCATCAATGCCTCCCGCGCTCGCCTGCGCGTGGCATCGGCGGCTCAGTAGCCCACGTGCAACCGGCCCGGAGGCAGCGCCGCCTCCAGTCGCTGCGCTTCCGTCGCGGGAAACTTGTCCAGGCCCACCTTGAACTGCTTGAGGCGCGCGAGCGGAGTGAGGTCCGCGGGCAGTTCGGGTACCTCGCCCTGGAAGAAGCCGGAGTGGGTCAGCTTCGGCATCCGGCCCAGACCCTCCACCAGCGCCCGCAGCTTCTCCGGCGGCGTCTTGAAGAAGCGCCACCACCAGAGCTTCTTGAGCTTCGGCAGTCGCGTCAGCACCTCCGGGAAGCCGTCCAACCCCTTGGCGTCCAGGTACAGCTCCTCCAGGGACTCCAGCTCGCTGAACTCATCCGGAAGACGGGTGAGCTTGTCGCAGTAGCGCAGGCTCAGCTTCTTGAGCACGGGAAGCCGACACAACTCCACGGGCAGCGCGCCCACCGGCAAGCTCTCCAGACTCAGGGAGCGCAGCGCTCGCAACTCACCGATGCGCGGTGAAATCACCTCGATGGGATTGGAGTCCAGCGTGAGGCCTTCCAGCCCCGTGAGGGAGAAGACCTCCTCGGGAATGACCTTCAGCTTCTTGAGCGAGAGCCCGAGCCGAGGCGCCTTCTCTCCCTTCGCCACCTTCTCCTTCGCGGCGGCGATCGCCTTCTCCACCGGGCCCAGCCGCGTGTCAGCCAGGACGGGCTTTCCCGCGCGCAGCATCGCGCGCAGCGCCCTTCCGTCCAGCGTCGAGTCGAAGACGCCGTCCTCGTCCTCGTCCTCGTCCTCGTCCGTCCACGCCCCCGGAAGCAGCGCCTCATGCGGCGCCAACGTCTGACGCGGCTTGCCCGGCGCGGTGAGCTTGCTGCCCACGAGGACGTCCACGTCGAGCGCGCCTTTCACGTGGAGGTGGTGGTGCTCCTCGACGAGCACCCGGGCCTTCAATCCGCCCCCCACCCAGAAGACGTCGTCGCCCAACGAGTCTCCGAAGAGGAGCCCTCGAATCCGGACGTCGCCCGCGATGAACATGGCCGAGAGCGTCACCACGTTCTCCACCTCCAGGTCGCCCAGGACGACGAGGAGCGTGTGGTCGGCCGCGTGTCCATCCTCCAGCAGCCCCTTCAGCCTGAGGCTTCCGGAGACGACGAGCGGCCGGGGCCCGACAACCAGCGTGTCCGCCTCCAGGTCACCTTCGTGGAAGAGGACGCCTCCATCCGTGACGCCCTTCCACCAGGAGGACAGCTTCTGACGCCACTCGGGCGTCGTGGCGGTCTCCACTTTCGACCAGGCTTCCCGCTCGGAGACCTCACGCCCCCAACTCGTCACCGCACCCTGCTTCGCCGCCATGTCCCTGAAGCTCCCAGCGAAAGTTTCCCAGCGCGGGCATCAGTTCATGAACGATGGCGGGCATCAACTCTCCGCTCCCCCAGCGCCCTGCCCTCCAGGCCCCGGAACGACAAACACAGACGCGGCTGGCTTCGCGTCTCACCGGGGCCACCCTGCCCGTGCGTCAACGCCTCGCCCGCGCCGCGGCGACAATCCAGTTCCTGAACTCAACGGCGAGGTGCTGGCGGTGCTCCTCGAGGATGTCCTCCGGGCAGGCTGCGGGGAAATAGCAGGTCAGGTTCGCGTTGAAGCCCTCATCGGTGTCGCCGAACTGGGTCAGCACCCGGCCAACCAGCGTGCCGTCCGCCAGGTGCATGGCGCCGAGCCTGCGGAACGGGTAGTCGGACTCGGGCAGCAATTCGTTGCGCACCTCCGTGGCCCAGCTCGGAGCCGTGTCGAAGCCTGGAAGCACGACTCGGCAGACATGGGGGCCGAGATTCTCGACGATGGTCACCGTCCAATCCGCGTTGGGGGCAATCACGTAGTGTTCCGGTTCGCCCGCCAAGAGCACGTTCTCGTCACTGAAGCTGTTCTCGAGCCAGTGTACGAACTGCGCGGCCTTGAGGCCTCGAACAGCCAGCACGGTGGTGCCGGAGATGAACTTCCCCGCGGAGGCCTCGGCCCTCTCGCGGAGGAACGCGTTGCCTGCCTTGATATCTTCGCCCAGAAGGTCCAGCAGTCCTTGCCGCCCGATGCGGGCCTTGAGCAACGCGAGCGCCCGGCGTGCGACGACGAGCTCGAAGTCATCGACCCCACCCGCAGAGGTGGGCCCTGACACGAGTTCGACAGCAAAAGCCGTCGTCTCTCGTGGGCCCGTTCGTTCTTGGCTGGTCATTCTTCAGCTCCTCGCCTGGACGGGCAGTTGCAGGTAGGAGGCGTGCTCGCCGCCGGTGTGGATGACGTGCCGTCCGCTGTTGGCGGGGGTGTACTCGCGGATCGCGGGCATCATCGTTCCCAGAAGGCTCCTGCCGCTGATGACGAAGCGGAGCTGTTCGCCGGGGTGGAACGCGAGGCCCATCGGAAGCAGATCGATCTCGACCTCGACGACCTCACCGGGCGAGAGCTTCTCGATTCTGTCGAAGCTGTGGGCGGGCACGGCGTCGGTCGACAGCGTCTCGTCCAGGTGGCGCAGCGAGACACGGAGGCGTCCGTCCGAGCCCTTGTACCGAAGGATTGAAGCGCCGCGTTCGGTGACGTCCTGCACCAGCGCGCCCTGGTTGGGCACGGTGAACTGCTGCAGGGGCGTGCCGTACGCATCGAGCTTCTGGACGAGGACGAAGAGGTCCATGTCGTCGGAGCCACGCGCCTCGACCCAGAGGTGCGCCTTCGGGTAGCCGACCAGGACGGTCTCCGTGTCGAAGCGCGTGATGAACGACACCACATCGGGGTTGGAGCTCACGTCGTAGCTCGCCGTCGCTTCACCGGTCGGTGCTGTCGTGGTCAACGAGCGCGAGCGGCCATCGAGGTAGTACTTCGTCGGCGCGACGCCCTTTGGAGGGAACTCGTCAGCACCGACTCCGACCTGGTCGCCACCTTGGAGATCAAGGACGGAGTACCGGACGCGCGGCGTCTGCTCCCACCCGTTGTCCTCACCCTTCAGGTAGCGGTCGAAGAAGCGGCGCAGCTCCTCCCTGTTCGCCTCGTCGTAGTAGTCGGGCCACTCCTGGGAGTTGTGGATGCGGAGCCACTTCTCCTTCGAGGCCATCCGGCGCCAGGCGCGGAACGTGCCCGCCGTGTGCAGGGTGTTCGAGTAGCTGGCCACGACGTATGCCGGAACGGTGATGCGGTCGAAGCGCGGGATCTTCTCCTCCCACAGGTCCGTCATGAGGGGATACCGCTCGGCCTCCGCGAGGAGGTCCTCCTTGCGCCCCTTGCCCCAGTAGCTGTTGTCCTGCAGCTGCCTCGCGAACCCGGTGTCGGGCATGCCGCCGCGCAGGACGAGGTCCCGGTAGACGTCGCTGACGCCCTCCCACGGGTTGATCGCCGCGAGGTGCTGGGGCTGTTCGGCGGCGGTGAACCACTGCGACACCGCGAGATAGGACGTCCCGCTCATCGCGACCTTGCCGGTGCACCACTCCTGGACGGCCAGCCACTCAATCAGGTCGTGACAGTCGCGGCCCTCCTGGCGATCCCAGACGACGCTGTCCCCCTCGGAGTCGACCACGCCCCGAATGTCTGGATTGCAAATCGCATAGCCCCGCGCGCACCAGTACGCCGGGTCCGGCCCCTCGAACTTCTCCAGCCCCGACACAATCCCGTTGTCGAGCCCGACCATCTGGAAGATGCCCATCACGCTCGGAGAGGTCCCCTGGCCCTTCCCGTATGGACTCCAGGCCACGATGACCGGCACCTTCCGCGTGCCGGCGGGACGAAGCACATCGACGTAGATCTTCACGCCGTCCCTCAAGGTGACGGCGACGTCCTTCTCCAGGACGATTTCGACCGGCAATGGCTGGAACGGGGGCGCGAGCCGGAATCCGACTGGCAAGGTCCGGGTGCCTGGAGCAAACCCGCTCAAGACGCCGTACCTGGCACCCGGAGCCAACGGCTGGGACGGTACGAACACCTTCTGGTCATCACTCATGACGAGCTCCTCGTGTCTCTTCAACCAGGGACCGGCCCCGTGTCGGTCCTCGTCCTTCGGGCCTCGGACATGGATATCCGCACTCCCGACACCCTTGCTATAAAGAACGAACATTCTGTTTGTCAAGGCAGTCTCAGGTGTGGATAGGCTGCTGTCATGCCCAGGCTGAGCGAAGGTTCGAGGCAGCGGCGGCGCGAAAGCATCGCGGCTGCCGCCATGCGCTGCTTCGCTCGTCAGGGCGTCGCCGGCACCTCGATGGCGGACATCATCCGTGAGGCGGACTCATCCGCCGGCTCGGTCTACTCGCACTTCACGAGCAAGGTAGAGCTCCTGCGCTTCGCGGCCTCGACCGCGCTGAGCGAGTTGGTCGCGACCGTGAGCGACGAGCTCCCCGCGGAGCGCACGCCTGCCAGCGTCCTCGCGCACCTGCTGCGGTCGAGGAGCGACAAGGCGCACGCGCAGACCCTCCTCCAGATATGGGCGGATGGTCCTCGCGACGCGGAGATTGAAGAGATTGCACGGGACAGCGTGATTGAGTTTCGCGCACTCGTGCGGACGGCATTGCTGCCCTGGTGTCAGGAGCCCGCCCGCGCGAGAAAGAGGCCTCCAGACATCGCGGCGGACGAGATTTCCGACGCCATCGTCACCGCCGTTCAGGGCTACGTGGTCAGAGTCAGCATCGACCGCAAGCTCGACAGTGAACTCGTCGCGAGCCGCCTGATATCCGTCTTCGAGAAGGTCTGACCCCGCGTCCCGCGCTCAGGGTCGAGCGTTGTATTGCGCGTCGGTGACCTTCTCCAGCCACTCGACGCTCTTGCCATCCAATTGCTCCTGGATGGCCAGGTGGGTCATCGCCGTGGTGGGGGATGCGCCATGCCAGTGTTTCTGTCCGGGAGGCGTCCAGACGACATCTCCAGGCCGAATCTCCTCCACCGGCCCGCCCCACGCCTGCACCCGGCCC
>NZ_JABXEM010000106.1:0-33673 GCF_013372595.1 Myxococcus sp. AM011 | reverse complement strand
GCGAGGGCGGCAGCAGGAAGTCCTGCTGCACATTCCAGGGGCGGAACTTCTTGCTCATGCCGGACATTGAGCCTCCTCATCCCCGGCAGGGCAAGCCCTCGTTGCGATTACCGCGACAGGCTCCTAGTCGAGCATGTGCCCGGGGCTGCGGAGCCGCGTGTCGTCTGGGTGCGGAGGCAGGGGAGAGGCGAGTTGCCGCCCCTGGGCCTGTGGGTGTCGGATGACGGTTGGGTGGTTCTCCGATTGCACGGTTTCCCTCCTCAGGTCGTTGCTGTCGAGCCGTCCGGGCGCGAGGTATTCCGGGTGCGCGTCATCCGTGGGAATGCGGAACTGGAAGACTGGGAAGCGCATGAGCCCCGTGGGCGAGTGTGGCGGGCACGCAACTACGACTCGGGGCCTGCCGAGGGGGATACCTGGGCCCGGAATTCGTGGTCCTACTTTCACTCACGCGAGGGCTTGTTGCTCTTCGTCTGCCGGACGTCCATGGGCCAGCGCCTCGTTCTCGACCTCTCCGGGGCAGCCCTCGTTGGAGAGGATACCCCCGAGTGGCCCGCGCTCTCCCGCGAACTGGATGATGCGGAGCGGCGCGGCGTGGAGTCGCTGCTGGCGGAGCTGACGGAGCGACGGGCAGAGATTGTGAGGGATGCGTCGCAGGAGAAACTGGGGCGCATCGTGGCCGGGCTCCATCTGGTGGGTGTGCATCGTATCGAGTCGTGCGTGCCGCACCTCCGGCGCTGGGAGGAGGTGGACCGCCCCTACTCTATCGAGAGCAGCCTCGCGTTCGGCGACGGGTACTCGACGTGGCTTGAAAGGCAAACATTCCGCCCCGTCGTCCAGCATGCCCTCCGGGTGCTGGGGCTTCAGCCCGAAGGCCATGCGACGTACCATTTCCTTGATGGTGGGGACGACGAGTGTCGCCTTCCCATGCTGGCACCCGTGACAGACCGGCGCGCGCGGGCGGCGGCGCTACACGAGAACATGTCGGCCGGTGAGGTCCTCCAACTGCTGGGCTCGCCAGACGATGTGCTGAGTCCGTCGCGAGAAATAGGCGGGACGTTCCACCGGACAGAGGACTGGGACTACGACTTCCTCACCCCATCGGGGCAGTGGCTCACTCTGAAGCTCGCCTGGGAGGCGGTTGACGGTCAGGGCCAGCTCATCTCCATCCAGGAAGCGCCGGCTGTCTGGCTGTATTCCGATGACCGAGTTCGGCGCTTCCTCGACCGTTGAAATGAGTCCAGCAGACGCGGCTGGTGCATCAGCTGTAGGTGTCGTGGGGACTCACTGGGCAGTTGGGGAAGGGCGTGGACTAGCGATAGGCGCATCCATCCAGCCGGAGCTGGCTTCAGCCACTCGACGAAAGATGATTCCGCCCTTTCGCATCGTCGACCCAGGCACCAGGCAGACCGACGACCGTGCGCGCCTCGCTCGCATTGACGCACTGCCGAAGGCGGCCTTGACGCGTCCATGACGCAGCGACCTAGTCTTGGGTAGGCACACCTGCGCCCCACTCGTCACCGGGGGGGAGACGTGCCCGCCGGCGCGAGGCCGCTGCTTCCTCGGTAGAAGAGCCAGTGGCTGTTGGCGCCGCCACTGCCGCAGCCATTGGCGGTCGTGTAGAACGTCATGCTGACGAACTTGTCCCCGGGCGCAAAGGGGTTGAATCGCACGATGGCGGTCCTGCCTAGATCCGCCGTTTGGAACGACAAGACCTCGGCGCTCGAGCCCGTGGGCTCATTCAGGAGCCAATACCCGCTAATGCCTGGGCGGGTCACGGAGGCGCGCAGCAGCAAGCCATTCGTGCCGTAGGTCCAGCCGTGGAAGTCGGTCCCGGTCACCAACTCCACCGTCTTGTAGGAGCCGGCATTGGTCTCGAAAGTGAGGGTTCCGTAGGGCCGGGTCAACGAGTAGGGGCCAGAACGGACCCTCTTAGTGAGGGTCGTGGTTCCACAGGCGCCGGAGACGGTCGCGGTCAGGTCGACATCGCCGATCTGAGGGCCTCGCGTGAGCGTCCCGGTGTTGTTGCCAAGGGTGGTCGCCGTCGCCAGGGTCGCGTCACTCGAGCTCCAGATGACGGAAGCGCCACAGGGCAGCCCGGTGACTCGATACTCCTGGGGGGTCGCGGCGCAGAGGATGTCGGGGCCTGTGATGGCCATCGTGGGGTAGCCGGAGTTGGCGACGCTGGACCGATAGGGCCCATGGGTGGTGCTCCCTGCCTTCACCGAGACGGAGATGCCCGACTGAGCGGCGCCGCAGCTGGGAGTCAACGTGAGGGACGCTTCGGAGGTCGTCAGCGTGGCCGGTGCGGGTCCGCCCTGATGGAGCCAGCCATTGCTCGCCGAGCCGAGGTCCCACTCGTACGCCGTGACGTTCGGGATTCCTCCGAGGTTGTTCACGGTGAAGGTTCGCGCAGACGTGTCCCCACACGCCAGGGCGACGGACTCAGGGGTGAGGGAGAACACGGGAGGTAGGGTCTCCGTGATGGAGATCTTGCTGATCAAGACCTGCGTCGACTTCGTGTTGGAGCCCTGGGTCGCCAGGACGAAGAGGTAGTCCAGGTCCTCGCTGGCGGTCCACTCGGTGAGGGAGTAGTCCTTGGCGGTTGCCGAGCTGATGTAGGTTGCCCCCACGACGTCATTCAGCAACATCGCCCAGTACTCCTGTCCAACGGGCCCGCAGCCCGAGGGTTGAGTCTCAGTGGGCGCGGGGAGCGACGTGCGCACGGAGAAGCTGAGATGGGGGCTGGACACAGGATCATCCGAGGTCTTCGACGCAGTCACCGCGAGGGTGTACTTGCGTCCGGCCTTGAAGCCGACCTTGAGGGCATAGGCCGTTCCCAGGTTCGAGGCCAAGGTGTTTCCTGACTGAGCTTCGAGGATGACAGCGCTGCCGTTGAATCTGGCCCCTCCAGAGACCGAGTAATGAACGATGTCGTTGATTTGCGCAGGCGTCGAGAGATTGAAGACGTTACAAATGCCGGTCGAGAGTCCGCTCGAGCTGTTGTAGGTAATGGTCTTCTGTGCGAGGGCGCTGGATGTCGTCAGCATGGTCACGAGCGCGAGTGTTTGCGCGAGGACCGATGGAGAGATGCCTCTCATTGAATGCTCCTGGGATGGGAAGGTTCGGAGCTTGAGTGAGAATGTGATTGATGTCCAGGTCCGGCCCTGCTCGAGGAGTCATCCTTCATTCACCTACGATGTGCACCTGTCATCGGATGGCATGTCTCGGAGCGCGGCAGCACTCCTGATCTCCCGCTTCCGCCTCACCGCCAAGGAATGCCAGTCTATGTGTCGCGCGCCCTCGGGGGTTGGGCTAACCCAGGGCACGGTTGACGTGATCTGAGGGGTCTGATCTTCATAGGGGATGGGCGTTGGACTCCCCCATGCGTATTCCGGTGAAGGTGAGCACGCATTCCAGCTCAAGCCGAGCAGCCGTTCCGGCCATGGCGAGCCGTCGGAGCGTCAGCGACCCTGCATGGATTCGACCCTGTCGAAGAGGGGCGCCAGCGCGCGTTCCATGGCGTTGGCGGTCGCATCGCCGCTCTGGTTGGTGATGATGAACACCCCCAACTGATACTTCGGCACGAGGTAGAGATAGCATTGCGCGCGAGGCACGCCGCCGTGATGCACGTAGTGGGTGCCCAACTGGCTGTTCTGGCCGATGTTCCAGAAATAGCCAATGCTGAAGTCCTCCGCGAAGCGCACCAGCGGCTTGTGTGACTCTGTCACCGCGGGATGGTTGCTCAACTGCAAGCGCAAGTACTTCACCATCTCCGGCATCGTCGCCTTCAATGCTCCCGCCGCGCCCCAGGGCAGCAGTGGCATCGGCGTGGTGCCGACCGGGTTGTCGCTGTGGTAGCCAGGAGCCAAGCGGTTGGCGTCCTGGGCACGCAGGCGCAGCCACGTGTCGTGCATACCGGCTTCCCGCGCCAGGAACTCCGCGAGCAACGACTCGTAGGGAGCCCCGTGGATCTTCTCGAGGGTGTGCGCGACCAGCTCGGTGCCGGCGCTCGAATAGGCATAGTCCTTGCCGAGCGGGCCCTCGATGCTGACGGTGTGCAGGTCCTGCCAGAACCGCGGCTGCCCGTAGTCCGCATAGGCGGCATTGAGCTTTGCCGGGGTGGCATGCGCAGTGAAGTCCCTCAACACCTCATTCACTTGAAGTGGCAACATCCCCGGCATGCCGCTGGTGTGTGTGACCAGATGGCGCAGACGGATGGGCCCGCCGTCTGACTGAAGGTTCGGATAGGCGGACGGCAGATACTTTTGTATCGGGTCGTCGAGGGTCGCCTTGCCTTCGAGGACAGCGTTTGCCAACAGCAGTCCGACGAAGGTCTTGCTGACCGACCCTATCTCATAGAGGGTCGAATCATCGGGCGGATTGGACTTGCCGGTCTCCAGCTCACCCCGATGCAGGATGAACTCCTCGCCGCGATAGACCACGGCGATCGACGTTGCGTGCAGCAGTCGTGACCGCAGCAGGGTCGTCGCGGCCTGGTTCATTGCCGTGGGGATATCGCGGGCGGGTGCAGGGCCCGTCGTCTTGCAAGCGGCCAGCACCAGCATCATTCCAGCAATGGCTACGGAGCGTTTGTTCATCAGGCGCATAAAGGGGACGGGCACTCTCGCACGCCCCCCCAGGTCGGAGCCAGACACGCGAGGCCCCCTCGCGGTAGCACCGGCTCATGCGCATAGCCTGGAACACGAGAAGTTCTCGGTGTCACCTCGACTTGATTCCCGACGCCACCCTCCCAGTCAGCATCGTGAGGACCCCAGCTGCCCACCCACAGCGCATGGCTTCAATCCCATGGGGCTGTGGTGGGCAGACTTGACGCGTTACTGCAACGTATGGGTTCCGAGGCTCGACAGTACGCCCGTGCCTCCCGCGGGCAGGTAGGACCTCACGCCCGTCGCGGAGATGACGCCGGGCTTCGTGAGAATGCCCGACCAGGAGTCCGCCAGCACATAGGACCAGTCACCAGGCCGCGTCACCGCGGAGAATTCGAGGGCGAGCGGCACCAGGCTCCCGTCGGGGTTGTGGACGAAATGGAAGGTCCCGGAGACGGGGATGCTCAACGGTCCGACTGGCGTGAAGTAGGTGTCGTAGGTCCCGCTGAAGGAGCCGTCGAAATCGCTGGAGTGGGTGATGTTCAGGACGAACTCACCGTTCTCGGACTTGTACGTCCCATTGATGTCGAAGGCGTGGGCGGAGGTGCTGAGCATCAGCATCGGAAGAACGAAGAGGAGGCCGAAGAGCTTGCTCTGCTGCATGAGTGAAACCTCTCTGGGGGTCGAGGAGCCCTGCGTGGGCTCGGACCTCCCCTTGAGCACGCGTTGTGCCAGCCCGCACGGAGGGGGTGTCCGCGGGGGCGGTGGTGGCGCGGTCGTGTGCGGGCGCCTGTCCTGGACATGTCCGGACATGTCCGGACGCGGACGGCTCCAGTCACCTCACGGGGCGTGACGCGAACCCGTGTCGGGCGCGCAGACGCGGAGGCCCACGCGGATGTCCCTCAGCCAGGGCTCGTTGGGCATTCGCGTGTTGGAGCGGTTGGAGATGCGGTCGTAGTACCAGGACCCTCCGCGGGCCACTGCCTCTCCGGGCGCGCGGACCGATTGCACCCATTCGATGGCGTTGCCGGCCAGGTCCATCACCCCGAAGGGGCTGGCGGAAGCAGGGTGGGCACCCACCTCGTCGGGACCGAAGCCCAGCGGTTGGCGGCCATAGGTCTCATCGAAGTTCGCGTCGTCCGGCGCGAGCAGGTCGCCCATGGGAAACAGGCGGGCGTCCGCGCCACGTGCCGCGCGCTCCCATTCGTATTCGGAACACAGCCGGGCTCCCGGAACGCGCCCGGAGCGGTCCAGCCACCCGAGGTACGCCCGCGCGTCCTCCAGCGAGATGGCCGAGACGGGAAACCGCGACCAGTCCTGCACGGCCCTGTGCGTGCGGCCTGGGTAGTGGATGGGCTCGCCGCTGCGCGCGGAGAGGGGATGCCGCGTGGGCTGGAGCATGAGCCGCCAGCCCGTCTTCTCCCGAGTGAGCGCCAGGGCGCCTGCCGTGGACCTCACGCCGGGCGTCCGTCGCCGCTGCTCGTCCGGTGGCAATGCATCGAGGAACGCGAGCCACTCGGCGAACGTCACCTCATGGCGGGCGATGAGGTAACCCTCGGTCATCACCGGCCGGAGCGGGGGCGCCTGGAGGAATTCGCGGCGCAGGGCTTCGTCGTCGCTGCTGCCAAAGAGGAAACGGCCCGGCGGGATGTAGACGAAGCCCTCCGGGATGTCGGCCGACCGCGGCAGGGGGATGCGCGCCTGGAGGCGCTCTCCCGATGACAACACCACCGGCAGGACGGCGCGCGTCAGGCCCGGTGCCTGGAAGGTGAGGACATAGGACCCCGGGCCCGTATCGAGTGCATGCGACGCGATGGGCGTCGGGCCCAGGGAGATGCCTTCGGACAGTCTGGGTGCTCCGGGCATGCCCGTGTCACGCTGAAGCAGCACCTCCACTCCCGGGGGCTCCGTGGCGAGCTCCAGGACGGGCGGAGCGAGGAGCCTGCGTCGCCCGTCACCGTCGTCATCGAGGCTCGCCAGCCTGCGCAGGGCTTCGCGCCGCTGTCCGGGACGGAAGAACCACTCCGCCAACTCCATGCGCCCGGTCAGGACCTCCGCGAGGAGTCCGCGGGCCTCCCTCCGCGAGCCGTCCAGCAGCAGGGCGGTGTCGAGTGCCTGTGTGGCGCGCTGGTAGGCCTCGTCCGCGTGGCCATCGCTCGTTCGTGCCTGGGTCCAGGCCTCCTCGGGTTCCCCTGCGTCTGCCTTGGCCAGCGCGCCGGTGAGGACGCGCTCCCCGCGCGCGTCCAGGCGTTGGAAGGTGTCCGCGCGCGCTGCCTCCGCTTCGGCATGGTGGGCGCGGGCTTCGGTGAGAGACACCCGGGCTTCATCCAGGTGCTCCTGCACGGTGCGCTCCAGCGCGTGGCGGCCCTTCATCCAAGCCGCGCCTCCCGCCACCAGCGCGGTGAGGGGCAGGGCCAGCCCCAGCCCCAGGCGCCGCGCGAAGGAGCGCCGGAGCGCCCTCCGCGAGGCCTTGAGGAAAGCCACTTCTTGCCGCGTCAGCGCGAGCTCGCCCGCCGCGGTCACCGCGTCGAGTTCACGCCGATTCCACAGCGCCGAGGTGGCGCGGTCCGCGCGCTCCCATCCTGCCGCGGCGAGCCTCACCCGTTCGAGCACCTGCCGCTCCTGCCGGGCCGCTTCGAGCCATCCGCGCAGGGTGGACCAACCCTGGAGCAGCGCCTCGTGCGCCACCTCGTGGACGTGCGCCTCACCGTCCTGCCTCACCACGACGAGCCGCGCCCGGACCAGGGCCTCCAGCGCGATGCGATTCGCGGAGGTCTCCGCACCCAGCTCCCCGGTGGTCCGTCGGACCCGGGCGCCTTCCGGGCTGATGAGGCGCAAAAGCAGGTCGCGAGCCGCCCGGCGCGCCTCGGGTGCCAGCGCCGCCAGCGCTCCGTCCGCGTGACGACCCAGGGCTCCGACGACGCCCCCGAGCGCCTCCAGCGAAGCTTCTTGGATGCGCTGGTTCGCCCGGTCGCGGGCATCCCACAGCTCGGCGAGCGTGAACTGGAGGAGCGGCAGTCCTCCCGGAGCGTGGGCGGAGGACGCCACGAGCGTGTCCACCAGGGCCTCTGTCTCGAACGCGACGCCTGTCACGCGCGCCGGACCGACCACGGCCTCGCGCGTCCCTTCCGGGCCCAGCGGCTTGATGAGGAAGAGGGCGCGCGCCACTTCATCCTCCAGCCCTGGCAGCGCCGCCAGCCGGGTGAAGAAGTCGCCTCGCACCGTGGCCAGCGTGCGCACACCTGGGGCCAGGATGGCCAGGTGCCCGAGCACCTGCGTGAAGGCGGCGGCTTCGTCCGACTCGCTCTGGGTGAACAGCTCCTCGAGCTGATCGATGAACAGCAGGGTGCCTCGCGTGGGCCCGGCGGCGCGCAGCGTCCGGGCCATCGCCGCGGGCTCTTGCCGCACCTGGGCCGCCAGTGTCTCCTCGGACAGCCCGAGCCGTCCCGCCACCGCGGCGACCAACGCCGTGAAGGGCCGGCGCCCGGGCATGAGCGGCAGCACGGTGTACGCACAGCCGTCGTCGAGCCCCGCGAGCATGACGAGCGGCGACACGCCCGCCCGGCACAACGAGGACTTGCCCACGCCCGAGTCCCCCGCGACGAGCACCAGCGCCTGGGCGCGAAGCCGCTCATGGATGGCGCGGACCTCCGCGCCACGTCCGAAGAAGACGGCCCGGTGCTCCGCGTCGAAGGCCCGCAGCCCGCGATAGGGATTGCCGGGAGGAACCGGCGCCGCATCGCGGTCCTCGTTCAGACGCTCGAGTTCCGCGCACAGGGCGTCGGCGGAGGCGAAGCGCCGCGCCGGATCGTATTCGAGACACCGGAGGATGACGGCGCGCAGGCGGACGCCGAGCCCGCTTCCGGAGGGTTCCAGACGGGGAGGACGCGCTTCGGGCGTCCCCGGTTCGTCCACCGCGCCGCTCGCGGTGGGTGTGTCGAAGGGGCGATGGCCCTCCAGCAGCTCGTGAAGCACCATTCCCAACCCATAGACATCTCCCCGGGGGCCGGGCGGTTCGCCACGCAGCGTCTCCGGAGCCATGTACCCATGGGTGCCGGCGAGGGGGACCGTGGCCCTGGCCGCGGCGTCTGCCTGCTCCGCCGCCCAGGAGAGCGCGAGCCCGAAGTCGACGAGCTTCACCTCGCCCTCCGGGAGCACCATGACGTTGTCCGGTTTGATGTCGCGGTGGAGCACATGGGCGCGGTGCGCGGCGGCCAGTCCCCGTCCCAGTCCCAGCGCGATGGCGAGGACTCGTTCCGGCGGGAGCGGCGTGTCCAGGTCCCGCAGGGAGACGCCGGGGAGGAACTCCTGCACCAGATAGGGCTGGGCGCCCACTTCAGAGACCCGGTACACCGTCACCACGTTCGGGTGGCGGAGGCGGGCGAGCGCCCGGGCCTCGGCGAAGAGCCGGTCCCGCTGTCCCGGGCCGGACCGCTCCGCGCCGATGAACTTGATGGCGACTCGCCGCTGGAGCGCCGTGTCCTCGGCCAGGTAGACGCGGCCCATTCCTCCTTGGCCCAGCAGGCGGATGAGGCGGTACTCGTCGAAGGCCGGGGGCGGCTCCCAACCCCCTGGCGTGGGGGCGCTCAAGGCAACAGAGGGGGCACGCAGCTCCCCCCATGACAGGTCCTTGGCCCCAGGGGCTCCCCCGTGCACACGGGGCACTGGGTGCGGAGCCCTCCACCCGCTCCATCGTCCGTGACGCAGTACTCGTTCTTCCAGGTCTGGGTCAGCAGCAGGAAGGGCACGCCCCCGTCGAAGTAGTCCTTCAAGGGGGTCCCCACGTCACCGGGTTGGCGGCAGTCGTAGCTGGCCCTCACCTGGGCTCCTGGCGCCCCTCGGATTTTCGAGAGGAGGGTGGGGGCGTAACGCGGCCGCACGCAGCTCTCCCCGTGCGGCGTCACGCCGAAGGGCAGGGCGCCGTGCTCATTCCAGGCGGCCTCGAAGAGCAACGGCGGAAGCCCTCCGGAGAAGGTGTCCTGGGTCTGGATGCCATGGCCATCGACGAAGTCGACGTAGGTGCCCTGGCACGTGAAGGGCTCTCCGTCGCCGTTGTAGTCGGCGCGCGCGGCCCGCACACACGCCTGGAACAGCCGCGCGAGCGGGGGCCCGCCATCCCACTCCTGGTTGGGGAGGTAGCCCCAGTGCGCGCAGACGCCGACCGCGCCCGTCGTGCAGCTCGCCGTGAAGCAGGGCGTGTCGCCGCCTCCGTCGTTGAAGCTTCCATCCGGCATCCAGCAGCCGGGAATGACGACCGCCTTCCCTTCATAGAAGTGGCTCGTGGGCGGTGAGCATTCCTGGGGGTTCCGCGTGACGTAGCCCTGGCCCGCGCAGACGTTGTGTTTCAGGACGACATCGGTGACGGTATAGAGCTTGAGCTGGGCGCCCGCGTCTTTCAGGAGCGCGGGCAGGCACGGGTCCGCGGGGGGGCTCTCGCGGATTTGATAGGCCCTGCCATCGCTTCCCACCCAGTCGCTGACGCCTCCGTCGAACTGTCTCTGGAAGAAGACACTGCCGCCATCGACGCCGGTCCAGCCGGTAAGGCCGGGTGCCTGAGGATTGACGTGCTCGGGCTGGGGGAGCGGGGCCTCGCGGGACTCCTGGGCCCGCGGCTCGAAGGCCATGGGCGCAACGCAGTCCCCGGCGCTCAGCGTCGCCATCCAGGCCATCATCGTCAGGGGGAGGAGAGAACGCATGGGACCCTCTGGGAAGTCTCAGCTGAGGCGCGGCGGGGGCGCGCGGTAATGGTCCAGTTCGAGTCCGAAGTCCTCGATCCACCGATACACCTGCTGCCGCGAGCACCCGAGGTGCCGGGCCACTTCGGCGACCTTCCCCTGGTGCGCGCGCAGGTGGGTCTCCAACTCCTGGGGGGTGGAATCGACGGCGCGCGCCGGACGCGGAGCAGGAGGCTGGGAGGAGACCTCCGCCACGGACGGCTGCGTGGAGGGCCGGGCTGTCCGCATCCGCCGCTCCGCCTCCAGCTCATGCTCCACCTGCACGCCCCACTTCAACGACCCGCCATCTGAAGCGATGACCGCGATGGAGAGCACGTTGAGCAGGCCTCGCACGTTGAGCGGCCAGTCGTGCAGGAGCAGCGCCTCGGCGAGGCTCACGTCGATGGGGCGGGATTCGGCCTTCATGCGTCCGAGCAGGTGGCGCGCGATGGGCGCGATGTCCTCGCGGCGCTCGCGCAGGGGGGGCATCAGGAGGCGCCATTGCACGAGCCTCGCGTAGAGGTCCGCGCGGAAGGCGGCCTCATTCACCTGGGAGACGAGGTCCTGGTGCGTGGCCGCGAGCACCCGCACGTCGATGGGGACCTCCTGCGTTCCTCCCAGGGCGCGGACCCGCCGCGTCTCCAGCACGCGGAGCAGTTTGACCTGGAGCATGGGCGGCATCTCACCCAACTCGTCCAGGAACAGCGTGCCCCCATGGGCTTCGCGCAGAAGACCGTCCCGGGCGGATGCGGCGCCCGTGAACGCGCCGCGCACATGCCCGAACAGCTCGCTGTCCAGCACGCTCTCCGCGACGCCTCCGCAGTTGAGCGCGATGAAGGGCCCCTCTCGGCCGCTTCGTTCATGGAGCGCGCGCGCGGCGACTTCCTTGCCCGTCCCGGTCTCCCCCAGGATGAGCACGGATTGCACCTGCCGCGCCGCCCGCTCGAGGTCGCGGTGGAGCCGCGTCAGCGCGGCGCTCCTGCCCACCAGTCCGTCAACCGGGTGTTCGTCATGGGGGGCCTCGGAGGGCTCGGCGAAGACAAACAACGTGTCCCCCATTCGCAGGACATCCCCCCACGCGAGGGGAGCGCGTCCCGTGAGCGGTCGTCCATTGAGATGGGTGCCATTGTGGCTTCCCAAATCCTCCACGAACCAGGTCCCCCCGGCGTGTTCGATGCGCGCATGGCCCCGGGAGAGCCGGGCGTCGTCCAGGGCGACCCGGGGGAAGAGGGGGGCGCCACGCCCCAGGAGCGTCGCGCCGCCGCCAAGCCCATGACGCTCATCCTCGATGAACGCGTTGCGCGTATAGGCAAGGAAGAGCGTCGCCGCACCGGTTCCACTTTCAAACGAGGGGGCGTGTTCGGCGCTGAGGGTGTCGTCGGTCATCGGGGCCGATGCCTGTCATATGGCAGGTGATGGCCTTCCGGAAAGAGCTGGATTTGCCGTATTTTTACAGGCCTTGCGGACCTGGGAAGATGCCTTGTAGGAGGGAGCGCCGCGCCTCACCGGAGGCCAGCGCGGACTGTCAGGGTTCGCCGTATGTGGTGCAGGAATCATCCAAAGGGGCCTCGTTGGAGTTCTTGCAGTCGCGGAGCTGGGAATCACAGAGCTTCTCGAGTGCTGTGACGGTGCACCGGGCAGCCCTTTGAAAGCGCGAACATGTTGCCACGACAGCGAAGCGTTTGTGGCAGACCTGCTGCTGCTCGATGCAGGCATTCCAGCACGCATTTCGCATTTCCTCGGGTGTTCCAAGATAATCAAGTCTCACATCGCTATTGGGGGAGGCGAAGAGCTTGAAGCGGTATCCTTCTTCGAACTTTGCTTGATTGTCGTTGCACGACACGACAGGAGCGCTTCCGGATAGGGGGTACTCAAGCCCCGGCCATTCCCGCTTCAATTCCGCGGGCATCGATGGCACTCGGCAGATGCTTTCGGCTCTCTTCCGTGATTGACCCTCACCGGGCATTTTCGAGGCGCCACGGTCGGGGGCGTGGGCGCAGGAGAGAGACACGCTGAAGAGGGTGGCGCACACGACGCTACAGATGGCTTTCATTCCGAGACGCTACCAGTCAGCGTTACAGGTGGAGACAAGCAGTCGAAGGCTGCATACAGGAGGGCCGGCGCGCTGCCGATTCGGGCGCTCTGTCGCGGCGCGCGAGGCCCACCGAGCCCGCCGGGTTGTGACGGACCGGGGTAATGGATCGCAGGCGGGTCACCCAAGCTGTTCGTAGCGGGGTCGGCCAAGCGGACCGCAAGTCGGAGCAGTCAGGACGGCGGTCCGCACACCCCAGAGACAGTTGGAGGAAACGCGGCTGGCGGGTGGGGTGAGCGCCTGCCCGGCCAGTCATTCCATGCATCCTCGCGAGTCAACGAGCACCGCCCTCCAGCAGCCCTACGGAAGAGCAGCCTCCCTCATGCCGCGAAGAGGAGCGCTCCCATCGTCCTGCCGCTTCGGCTCCAGCCGAAGCCTCTTCATGAGCAGAGGAGGATGCATCCGGCCCCAGCGCCCCTCCGTCGATAGAGCCTTCGAGGTGGGCGGCCGTCTCCCTGACTCACTCCTGTTCGTCCGCATCGGGAGGGGTGAGTGCGTGGCGCTCGAGCAGCCTCCGGAGCTGCGTGCGATGGATGCCGAGCGCTCGCGCCGTGGCGGTCACGTTGCCTCCGTTCTGGAGCAGGGCCTGCTCGATGCGGGCACGCTCGTCGGGAGGCAGGGGCTTTGCCTTCGATGGCGCCCGCTGCCGAGGAGGTTCTCGCTGCGCTTCGGGAGCCCGTGACAAGGCCGGCCCGAAGCTCGCTCCGGCGCCAGGACCGAGATGACGTGCCTCGACACGAGACGCGCCTTGCATGAGCGCGGCTTGTACCGCGCCGCGCAGCTCGACCAGCAACTCGCGGACGTTACCGGGCCAGGGCCTCCGCAGACACTCCTCGACCAGCGAGACGTGCAGGCCCATCCCGGGCGAGATCCGCTGGAGTTCCTGCTCGAGCAGCAGGGGAATCTCCTCGGGGCGCTGGCGCAACGGCGGCAGCGTGACCTCCGGTCGGCCGATGCGGAAGTACAGGTCCTCGCGCAATTGCCCGTTGGCCACCAGGGCGCGCAGGTCCTTGTTGCTGGCGCAGCAGACTTGCAAGTCTATCGGCTGTGCCTTCGAAGCCCCCAACGGGAGCACCTCCCTGCTCTCGAGTACCCGCAGGAGTTTGGCCTGGACCGACAGGTCCAGGTCCACGACCTCGTCGAGGAACAAGGTGCCTCCATCCGCGGACTGGAGGTAACCCGGGGCGTCCACGTCGGCCCCTGAGTACGCTCCCCGCCGAGCGCCGAACAGCAGTCGCTCCGCGATGCTCAGGGGAATGGCCGCGCAGTTGACGGCGATGAAAGGGCCACTTCGCCGGTGAGAGTGGAAGTGGAAGGTGCGCGCCACGCCTTCCTTGCCAGTACCGCTCTCCCCATGGATGTGCAGCGAAAAGCCAAGACTGGCCGCCTGGGAGACTTCCGCGAGCAGCCTTTGCATCGCCGGCCCCCGCACGAACCCCTCCACGAGTTGGACCCCCTCGGCTTGGAACGGCCGTAGGTCCTGGCAGGGAACGAAGAGCGAGTCCCCCATGCGCACCACACGCCTCGCCTCATGGACCGTCCCCTTGGGAAAAGCCTCACCGTCCACGAACGTGCCATTCTGACTGCCCAGGTCGGTGACCCAGAAGCTCCGCCCATCGAAGCGGACCTGGGCATGACGCCGCGACATCTTCGCGTCCTGGACCTCACCCAGCGCGGTGGCGCCTCGCCCCAACTCCAGGACCTCCCCACTCGAGGGCATCGCCACGGCCATTGCCCGGCCTCCTCCGAAGAGGCGCAGCAGCCCTGGGACACGAGCCGCATCGCTCGCATGAGCGCCAGCGACATCCCTGCTGGAGCGCACCGTCGACCGTTCCAGTTCCCGTTCCATGGTTGCCATCATACGCTTGTGCCACGGGCACACGTCAGGCGGTGCCTCTTCCTGTGCCACGGACCCTCGCTCCACCACCGCGGGCCCGCGTCGCTTCGCAAGTCATCGAGACTCCTCGCGGCGCGGGGAACCCTGTTCACGCGGCCCGCTCTGGCACGACGTTCGCTATACAAGCCCCACGATGAATGGACTGGCAATGACAACGAAGCAGTGCCTCCGCCCTCCCGGACTCGGCTCGCGAGTGAGCGCAAGGCTCCAGTACGTGGTGATGCTGTTCCTGGCCATGGGGGTCAGCGGGTGCTGTGTATTGTTCCCCGGGAGCAAGTCCTGCGTGAGGCCCACGCCCCCCGGAGAGCCCGACCTCAACGAGAGCCTGCCCGTCCGGGACTGCCGCTCGGAGACCTGTGTCCTCCCCCCGGAAGCCATACCCCTGTCGCCATGGGAATGTCCGACCGGGCAACCCAGCTGCCGACCTCCGGAGACGAACGGGCTGGGCATCTTCGTCGTCGAGGGCGGCACCTACTGCTTCCAGGTGAATGGGAGACCCCGCTTCTGTCCCGAAGCCTTCGCGAACATCCCGGCCTCGGCCAGCGCACGCCTCCCCTCTGTCCGCTTGATGGGCCGAGTCCCCAGCACGCCCGGCGACCTGCTCGGCGGATACACCGTGACGGGAGTGCTACAGAATCCCCGGACATCCGGCACAGGCGAGTCCGTCAGGATTCACAGCATCCAGGCGGAGGGCACCCGGTTCACCGTGAACTACTGTCCCATGTCCAGCACCTGCACCGACACCCAGGTTCTTCAACTTCAAGACGAGGACCTCCACCGGCTGAGACTCGGGGTTTCGCTCCCAGCCGATGACGGCGGGCCCGAAAGAGCGGCGACCTTCGAGGTGGCGGTGACGCCCCGCCTCGGGGCTTCGACCCGGGTCCGCGGCTATGACGTCCTCTACCGGGAGGCCAGGGGGACTTGGGTGCATCACTGCGACCTGGGGGGCGTCATCGCCTCCGACAGGGACGCAACTTCCTTCCTGCCAGGGCTGCGCATCAACAGCGTGAACGCAGCCGTCGAGCCCGTCCCGACGTGGACCACCATCGGCTGTGAGTCGGGGGCCATCGTGAGCTGTCTCGACTGGGGCTACGCCCCCTGGAACCCCGACACAGGCGTCTACGACACGCTTCGCGGCCATCTCTTCGGCTCGTGCCTGCAGGCCAAGCGCGCCGCGTATTTCGTCGGCCGCGGAGACCTCAAGAGCTACACCCGGAATGGCACGCGCATCAACAAGCGCGACGAGTTCGGACTGGGGAGGGGCGCGAGCAACCAGGTCGAAGAGCTTCGGACGCTGGAGGCCCTCTGGAGTCCCCAAGGCGCGGTCTGCCTCAACCCCGAGAACCGCCGGGTCCCCGGCATCGCCCCGCCCGCCGGTATGCTCGGTGTGCCGCCTTGCGCCAGGCCGCCCACATGGACACCGACGGGAAAACTCGCCACGGGCACGTTCACCCCGGCGCCGGACTGAGCCCCGCCTCGCGGAGCGCCTCCGCGTACTCCCGCCGCAGCAGTGGATTGAAGACGAGGGCCTTCACCAGTGACTCGCGGGCCTGACGCAGATGCTCGGCGCGCGCCGCCTCCGCGCGTGCCAGCCGTGCCTCGAGCAACAGCAACCCTCCCCGGACGGCATGAGCCGAAGCCAGCTTCGGGTCCAGCGTGAGCGCCCGGTCCACTTGCGCGAGGCCCTCGGAGATGAAGCCAGGGGCCTCGCGGGGAGACACCGCTTCCGCCAGACGCAGGCAGGCCCTCGCCAGCTCCTGGTGGGATTCGTTGTAGGGCTGTATCTCCACCGCGCTCCTCGCTTCGGCGCGCGCGAGCTGGAGGAGTCGGAGTCCGGAGCCGCCGTTGCGTCGTACCCAGGTGGCCTCCACGAGCGCCAGCCGCGCGCTCAGGACCTGACAGTCGGCGCAGCTCGCATCCCCTCGCGTCGCGTCCCGCAGGGCATGTCGGCCCGCCTCGAGCGCGACATCGGGGGCGCGACCTGCCACCACGGCCTGGGTCGCCGCGAACAAGTGCCCCGTCGCGAGGAAGAAGTGGGTCCGCGCGGAGGTCGGATTGATGCCGAGCGAGCGCTCGAACCAGCGAGCGGCACGCGCCAACGGAGCTTGTGCATCCGCCGCCGAGGCGACGAGGTACTCCACGCGAAGCAGCTCCGAGAGCCCCAGCTTGTTCAGCGCGGAGTGGTAGTGGCCGTTGATGGCGAGCACTGCCTCACCCGCCGCGATGGCCTTTCGCACCTCCGGCTCCGGATCAACCCCCCGCGCGAGCCGCTGAGCCGCCATCGCGTTGTACAGCTCCGCCAGGTTCGAGTACCCGAACACGTATTTCGGGTCGTACCTCACGGCCAGACGCAGGAGGCGTTCCGCCTCGGCATAGGAGGTGGATGGGTCCTCACCGCGCTCGCGCTGGCGATTGCCTCGCCAACGATGCACCAGCGACAGGTCGTTGAGTCCCCAGGGGTATTGGGGTTGGAGTTCGAGGGCCCGACCCAGCCGGGAGATGGCCTCGCGCCAGGACGGCTCGGGGTCTCCTCCCTCCCAGGACGCCTGGAGCCCCCGGAAGAAATAGCCGACGCCCAGGATGTCGTGTGCCTGGACGTCCAGGGGAGACAACTCCACCGCGCGCGACGCGGTCGCGATGCAGTCGGTGAGGAGTCGTTTCGGGTCCACCTCTTCACCGCCCGGGTTCGCGGCGCGGTACCGATTGAGGAGGATGAAGGCCTTCCGGGTGTAGCCAGCCCCGCGAGACGGCGCGGCCTGGAGACCCTGCTCCGCCGCGGACAGCGCCCTCTGCAGCGAAGCCCCGGGAGACTGCCCCTCGCGCCGGTCCAACTCCGCCTCCTGCAACCCCACCTCCGCCAGCGCCTCGTAGCTCCGGGCGTCACTGCGTCCCAGCTCCACGGCGCGCTCATGGAGGCGGCGGGCCTCGTGGAGGCCCGAGCGGGCCGCGTCGTAGTGGCCCCGCTCCAACTGCTCCATCGCTCGCGCGTGGGCCACGTCGCCCGCGAGCTTCCGGGCCTCGTACAGCCACGGCGCCTGGGTCTCGGCGAGGGCCGCCGCCCGAGCCGCCGCGTCGTAGTCGTGGCGATAGAAGGCAATCAATCCCTCCAGATATTGGGGGGACTCCAGCTCCAGCACCTGGCTGCGTTCGAGCGACTGGAGCGCTGGCCGGAGGTACTGTTCTTCGAGGGCGCGCTGCCGCGCGGCGACCCACGCCGGGTCGCCCCCGTGCCGCGCCGCTTCCATCTCCTGGTGGTAGCGCTCGCCGAGGCCCCTTCCCAGCGCATGATGGAGCTCTGGCGAGTCCAGCCCCAGCTTCCTCGCGCGCGTCAGCGCGGTGTGCGCCTGTTCCAGCTCTTGCATCGCCAGATGGCCACGTCCCAGCGCGTACTGGACGAGCGCATCTCCCGGTGCCCCCAGCGTGTGAGGCCAGGCGGCGATGCGCGCCATGCGCTCACGCACGAGCTGCTGCTCTCGACGGGTGTCATGCAGGGGGGCCGTGTATGCGAATCGCAGGAACCACTCGAGGTCCTTCACCTGCTGGCCAAGCTGCTCGGCCATCCGCGCACGCCCCTCCGATTGCAGTCGAGCCTGTCGCGCGTCCCACCTGGACGTGATGCCCAGGCCCGAGAGCACCAGGATGAGCGAGAGTGACACGGCGGAGCTCGCCACCAGGGTCCGGTGCTTGCGCGCGCGGCGCCATAGCCGGGAGAGCGGCCCCGGGCGCTGCCCGAGGATGGGCTCTCCGTCGATGTAGCGCCCCAGGTCCTCGGCCAGGGCTCGCGCCGAAGGGTAGCGCTGCCCGGGGTCCTTGCTCAGGCACTTGAGGACGATGACCTCCAGGTCGCCGGGCAGGTGAGGCACGAGCGTGCGCACGGGCGGCGCCTCTTCGTGGAGCACCTTGTTGAGGGTGCCGACGAGCGTCTTGTCCGAGAACGGAGGAGCGCCGGTCAGCAGTTCGTGGAGGGTGGCGCCCAGGCAATAGACGTCCGAGCGGCGGTCGACGGCCCGCGTCTCCCCTCGGGCCTGCTCCGGTGACATGTACGCGGGGGTGCCCATCACAGCGCCCGACCGGGTGATGCCCTGCTCGAGGCTGGGTTCGTGCGCCAGACCGAAGTCCATCACCACCGGGGCGCGGCGCCCGTCCTCCTGCCGTCGCACCAGGATGTTGCCCGGCTTGAGGTCGCGGTGGATGACGCCGAGCCGATGCGCCTCGTGCATCGCGGAGGCGACCTCTCGCATCAGTTGGACCCTCTCCGGGAGCGACAGCCCTGCCGCGGCCTGGTCGAGCCGCTGGCCCTCGATGAGCTGCATCGCGATGTAGTCCCGGCCCTCCGCATGACCGACCTCGTACACCGCGCACACGTTCGGATGGTCGATTCGCGCCTGCATCCGGGCCTCTTGCAGGAAGCGCATCACCCGGTCCGGGTCCGCGCCTCGCACGAACTTCAGCGCGACGGTGCGGCTCAGCCGCCTGTCCCAGGCCCTGTGGACCTCTCCCATGCCGCCGTGGCCGAGCAGCTCCAGCAACGTGTAGTGCCCCACGGAAGCGTTTCCGTGGAGCGGGCCAGACCCCGCTCCGGGCGAGCCGTCCGGCACGAGGCTGGCCCCCACGGTGAGCTGGGCCACCTCTGGAGTGACGTCCCGGTCATCGTCCACGGCTTCCCCCCATCCCGTCATGGTAGCCCATGATGGTCTACCCAGACACCCGGCCCCGGCCATCCGACACAGCGAAACGGTGTGCCTGGCACCGCGCGGCGCTGTGTCCGTGGCGTGCCTTCCTGGGCCTCGGTCAGGTGCGCTCCGAGGCAGGTGCGTCCGAGGAACGCGGCGACTGGAACGGCATGTGAGCTGCAAAGCCATGCATCCGACGAGGACGTATGGAGAGGCCTTCACGACCGAAGCACCGACTCCACACCTCCACGCTCATGCCGCCGAGCCGAGGGGCCGGCTCCGGCAAACACTCTCACACGCCTCGAAGCACCTTCACTCCAAGGAGTCGAACCGATGGCCCATTACAAGAGGATCCTCATTGCTTCAGCGGTGGTGCTCGGCAGCGTGGCGGGGACCGCCAGCGCCCGCACCGTCTCCGGGTGGCACGGCAAGCCCCAGCTCCAAGCGGATGGCGCCTGCCTGGGCGAGTCGTGGACCACGCAGACGAACAACTGCCCCAGGACGGTCGGGCTGTTCTACCCGCTCCAGGTCGACGACTCCGGTAACTACCGGGTCACCTTCAATGCCTATGGCGCGAGCTCCGCCAACAACGTCGGCTGCCGGTTCTTCGCGCTCAGCCGTGATGCGACGCAGATGTGGTCGGTGCCCGTCACCTACCTCCCGAGCTTCGGCGCCAACGTGAGCGTCGCGCTCGGCCCGGTGTACGTGCCTGTCGGCGGCACCCTGAACCTCGCGTGCGACCTCAACCCGGGCGGACGCGTGAACAGCGTCTACTGGTACCAGTAGTCCCGTCGAGCCGCCGCTCCCCGGCTTTCGGGGAGCGGCGGCTCCCTCCACCGAGGTCATGACCATGAAGCCCCGGCATCTCTTGACGGGAGGCGCCCTCGCCTGCGCGTGCGCCACCGTGCTGTTCTTCCAGCAGCGGCATGACAGGGACGAGCTCCTTCGACGCGCCTCCATGGCGGAGCCGCTCTCGACCGAGAGGCAGGGGCCGGCCTCCGCGCCCGAGCCCACGTTCCCCGCCCGTCTCCGTGAAGCGCGCGTCGAGGTCCCCGTCCCCTCGCCCGTGGCACCCGAGCCCGTTGCCTCGACACCCGAGCCCGCCGCCGCGACACCCAAGGCTGGGGGGACGCCCGCCCCTTCGTCCGCCTCCACGGAGGAGGTGAGACAGCGCCTCGAGGCCTACTTCGGAGACGAGCCTTTCGACACCGCGTGGGCGCGGAGCGCCGAGCGGCAAGCGAAGGACGGCGTGAGGGCCGCGCTGCCAGACCCCTCGCAGCTCAGGTCCATCGAGTGCCGGGCCAGCCTGTGCCGCATCGAGACGGAACATGGGGACAACGAGCAGTCCTTCAACTTCGTGCGCACGGCCTTCATGGCTCCGGAGCGGCAGGTGTGGAACGCGGCGTTCGTGACGGTGCGCGGTGTGGATTCGACCGACAACAAGGTCGTCACCATCACGTACCTGGCGCGAGAGGGAGTGGAACTCCCCATGGAGAGGCTGCTCTCCCCAGGGGGCGATGACGCGCAGGCCCTCCAGTAGTCACCACGAACCAACGTCAAAGCGCTGTGCGCCCGCCGAGCTCAGGGACGCGCTCATCGGCCCGCGGGAGTGCGTCCAGGTGAGCCGCGTTGTCGAGGTCGAGCGGCGCATCGGTGAGCGATACGACCCACCCCCGAGGCCGTGCGCCGCGACCGAGTGAGCAGGCCCACCTCCCGCGAGGGGGCTGGGAACCTGCGCGCGGCCTCCCTGCTCCACATGCTCTCCGACGACTTGTCGAGCTGAGAGAAGTCTGCGCGGGCTCGACGCGTACTCACTCCCTGTTGTTCGCCGTGCTAGCGGCCCTGCATGGATTCGACCCTGTCAAAGAGGGGCGCCAGCGCGCGTTCCATGGCATTGGCGGTCGCATCGCCACTCTGGTTGGTGATGATGAACACCCCCAACTGATACTTCGGCACGAGGTAGAGATAGCATTGCGCGCGAGGCACGCCGCCGTGATGCACGTAGTGGGTGCCCAACTGGCTGCTCTGGCCGATGTTCCAGAAATAGCCAATGCTGAAGTCCTCCGCGAAGCGCACCAGCGGCTTGTGTGACTCTGTCACCGCGGGATGGTTGCTCAACTGCAAGCGCAAGTACTTCACCATCTCCGGCATCGTCGCCTTCAAGGCTCCCGCCGCGCCCCAGGGCAGGAGTGGCATCGGCGTGGTGCCGACCGGGTTGTCGCTGTGGTAGCCAGGAGCCAGGCGGTTGGCGTCCTGGGCACGCAGGCGCAGCCACGTGTCGTGCATACCGGCTTCCCGCGCCAGGAACTCCGCGAGCAACGACTCGTAGGGAGCCCCGTGGATCTTCTCGAGGGTGTGCGCGACCAACTCGGTGCCGGCGCTCGAATAAGCATAGTCCTTGCCGAGCGGGCCCTTGATGCTGACGGTGTGCAGGTCCTGCCAGAACCGCGGCTGCCCGTAGTCCGCATAGGCGGCATTGAGCTTTGCCGGGGTGGCATGCGCAGTGAAGTCCCTCAACGCCTCATTCACTTGCAGTGGCAACATCCCCGGCATGCCGCTGGTGTGTGTGACCAGGTGGCGCAGACGGATGGGCTCGCCGTCTGACTGAAGGTTCGGATAGGCGGACGGCAGATACTTTTGTATCGGGTCGTCGAGGGTCGCCTTGCCTTCGAGGACAGCGTTTGCCAACAGCAGGCCGACGAAGGTCTTGCTGACCGACCCTATTTCATAGAGGGTCGAATCATCGGGCGGATTGGACTTGCCGGTCTCCAGCTCACCCCGATGCAGGATGAACTCCTCGCCGCGATAGACCACTGCAATCGACGTTGCGTGCAGCAGTCGTGACTGCAGCAGGGTCGTCGCGGCCTGGCTCATTGCCGTGGGGATATCGCGGGCGGGTGCAGGGCCCGTCGTCTTGCAAGCGGCCAGCACCAGCATCATTCCAGCAATGGCTACGGAGAGGTTGTTCATCAGACGCATAAAGAGGAGGGGTACTCTCGCACGCCCCCCAGGTCGCAGCCAGACACGCGAGGTCACCCTCGCGGTAGCACCGGCTCATTCGCATAGCCTGGAACACGGGAAGTTCTCGGTGTCACCTCGACTTGATTCCCGACGCGTGCTCAGGGCTCATCTACCCCAGCCCTCCTCGGTTCCTGCCCACGCGGCCAGACCGGCCTGCCCTTGCTCCTGGGTCGGGGATGCCGTACCTGCCTCCTCCTGGGTGTCCACTGAAGCGGATCAAGCCCAAGGGGAGGGGGCCGAGCTTGAAGTCGACCCAATCGGACGCGTACCCGCCGTCCTCTTCGAAGCCGCTCTCGTCGAAGTAGCGTCGCAGCGCCGTGGCCATCGTCTCCATGGCGTGGACTCCCTCGCAGCGGGCGCAGCTGCCCCGCAGGTTCGCAAGGAGTCCGACGCGGAGACCTCCGTGCCGCACGTCGCTTCCGAGGAGAGGCATCTGGCCCGGCGATGCGCGCGGGGACCGGTGCTCACGCTCCGGTCCGCGGGTGTGCCTGGGCTTCAGGCGAGACGCCGTGTGTACGGCGGCGCCGAACGCGAGCTCCCAACTCGGAACAGCAAGGCCGGCCATGGGGACGTGCCCCACGACCGGCCTTGCTCCTCGGCGTGTCGACGCGGTCCTACCGCAGGGGCACGCGCTTGAGCCTGAAGGGCGAGGGGCTCTCGCTCATCGTGAAGTAGCTCGCGCCGTTGGCCTCGTACTCGATCGCCTCACCCTGGCCCTCGGTGGTGTCGGTCAGCGTGACGGGCGTCGCGAAGACGGCCGACTCGAAGCCAAGTCCCGGCGTCGCACGGAACTCGTAGACAGTGCGGTAGGTGCGAAGGAGGAAGCGATCCGCGCATGGGTGGATCGCCGCCGCGGTCGCGGCCGAGAAGTTGGCGTCTCCGTTCAGCGGCAGTTGGATCGTGTGGACGTGGATCAGCGTGGCCTGCACGCCCGGCGTCAGCGGCCGGGGGAACTTGTACACGCCGCTCTTCCCCGTGCCCCCGTCCTTGGTGACGACGTAGATGTCCCCGGTGGTGGGGTGCACCATCAGCGACTCCGCGTCCTGCGCGCCGTCCGGATAGACGAACGGGAAGGCCTCGGCGACGAGCCCCCCCGAGGTCTGGCCGTTGGCGAGATCCGGCTCGGGCACGCGGTAGATCGTGAACGACGTGGGGCTGCCACCCGGAGGGAAGTTGGCGCTCCACTTCCCGATGTCACCGATGAAGATGCACGAGCCGCTCGGGCAGGGCCCGGTCGCGAGGTCCTCCCAGTCGGCCGGCGTCACGTTGGTCACGTTGAACGTGCCGATCGTGCTCGCGTTGAGGGTGTTGATCGCGACGATCGCGGTGGTGTCCTCGTTGTGCACGTAGAGCGCGTTGACGACCACGCGGCTCGCGGCCAGGCCCGAGGGCTCCACGATTTCCGGCGCGGTCACGGTGCCCTGGAGCGTGAAGGTGCTCGCGTACGTGTCGCCGACCATGCAACTGGGGGCGTTGGCGGCGCGCAGGACGATCACGTGCGCGGTGTTGGTCTGCACGAACGCGGAGCTGCCGGAGAGGCCCGTCTGGAGGCCCGGCGCGGTGAGCGACCGGTAGGCCGCATTGAAGAGCAGTCCATTTGCGTGACCCAGGCACGCGTCGAAGGCCTCGGTGAAGCCGAGCGGCGGCTCGATGCCGGTGGCAGGGCAGGTGGCGTCCGGCCAGACCTGTGAGCCGTACCAGACGGCGAGGCCACCCGCGCTGCCGGTCACCACGTCGGGCACGGTGAACGACGCGGAGTCGCCGTTCTTCTGGCCTGCGTGCACGTCGATGGGCTGGATCGGATCGACGCCGCTGAAGGCCTCCACGCTCCCCGCCATGTGGGTGGCCGCGTCCAGTCCGAACGCGTAGCTCGCGGGCTCGGAGGCGCCCGCGACGCGGTAGAAGATCCAGGTGCGGATGGCCCAGGCGCTCTGCTCCGAGCGCAGGAACGTCCAGCCGGCGGGCGGCGTGACGGTCGCGGAGATGTTGTTGCGCACGGTCACCCGCGCGATGAGCGCGTCGTTGGCCGCGGTCCCCGACGGCTTGGGGATCGACAGCGAAGCGAGCGACAGGCCGCTGTGGCGTGAGCTCCCACGCAACGCGACCCCCGAGGACGGTGCGACCTCGGCGCGGCGAAGGGTGACGACCTGCGCGACGTTGGTCTCGGCGAACGTCGAGCTCCCGTTGAACGGTCCCTGGAGGCCGGCACCGGCGAGGGGCATGAAGGCGGCGTTGAAGACGAGGCCCTGGGACGAGGACACCAGGCAGGTGTCGTAGGTCTCGGCGAAGCCCACGGGGGGCTCGATCGCCGGTGTCGGACACGCGGCGCCGGTCCACACCTGCGCGCCGAACCAGACGGCAGCCCCGCCCGCGGTCGAGGTGCTCAGCTGCGGCGTCGTGAAGGCCGTCGAGCCACTGTTGCTCTTGCCGGCGTGCGTGTCGATCGGGTTGGCCGGATTGACGCCGGCATACGCCACGAGGTTGCCGACGAGGTAGCTCGCGATGGAACTCTGGAACGTATGGCTCGCGGGCTCGCTGGCGGTGGCGACGCGGACGAAGACCCAGCCGCGGATGCTCCAGGTGCTCATGTCGGTGCGCACCAGCGTCCAACCCGCAGGCGGGGTGAGCTCGGCGCCGATCTGGTTCCGGTTCGCGAGGTGCGCCAGCAGCACGTTACCGGCGGCGACGCCCGGAGGGGTCGAGAGGGTCAGGCTGGTGACCATCTTGCCGCTCGCGTGCGTGGTGCCGACGAGGGTGATCTCCCCGGTGGCCGGCGGCTGGAGGGGACGCAGCACCACCGCGTACGTGATGTTGGTGTTGGGGAGCGTGGAGCTGCCGGTGAAGGCGGGCTGGGGACCTGCGGCCCCGAGCTCCGAGGTGGCGGCGCTGTGCAGCACGCCGCGCGACGACGAGACGAGGCAGGTGTCGAGCTGCTCGGTGAAGCCCGTCGGAGGGGTGTGGACCGCGGGGCACGCGGCGCCTCCCCAGACCTGGGCCGAGAACCACACTGCGAGGCCGTTCGCGGACGACGTGGTGGCGACGGGCAGCGCGAGGCTCGCGCTGTTGCCATTCTTCTGGCCCACGTGCACGTCGATCGGCTGGAGCGGATCCGCGCCCGACACCGCGACCAGGGTGGCCGCCATGGAGCTGGCGAGGTCGAGGGTGAAGGTGTGACTGCTCGGCTCGGCCGCGCTGGCCACGCGGAGGAAGAGCCAGGACTTGATGGCCGAGGCGCTCTGCTCGGAGCGCAGCAGCGTCCATCCAGCGGGTGGGGTGGCGACGGCGGTGACGGCCTCGCGATTGCTCAGCTGCATCACCAGCACATCTCCGGCGGCCGTACCGACGGGGGTGGGGATGGAGAGGGTGGTGGTGGCCGGGCCGCTCGCGCTGGTGGTTCCTCGCACGGAGAGCGTGGAGAGGCCCTGGGCCGTCGTCGCATCCTGTACGTCGTCGGGCTGCGCGAGCTCAGTCGTTCCACAGGCGGCCATCAGTAGGGCGGCCGCGAGCCACAGACTTCGGATTGGGGTCATGGGGTTTTGATCGGGTGTTGACTCACTGGACTGGAGGTCCGGGAATCGGCCATGTGAAGGACCCCGCAGTGCGAAGCGCAATCGGCTGTCATGACACGGGAAAACTACCGTGAAATGAGTGGGGTTATTGGGTGTCATCGAAAAAAGGTGGCAGTCCTGTCCATGCGGTCACGCGGAGTACTTTGAGAACGCGAAGCCCAAAGATATCTGCGCCCGGTGCAAGGGCCGAAGGGCGGTCCGCACCCCGAGGGGTGGGCCTCCAGGCAAGCCTCGTGACCGTGGCTGTGACAGGCTCGTGACGTCAGCAGAACGGTGCTGACACCCTGTGATCTGGAGCGTGCCTGGAACTGTTGGGCTTCGTCGGGCTCGTGGGGCACGAAGCCCTTGGAGGCCCTGCTCTTCGGTCGTCCGACCAAGAGGGAGTCGATTGGGGTGTGCTGTGTTCGTGGCCGCTGCGTGATGTTTGAGTTGCTCTGCGTCAGTAGAGCCGATCTCAGAATTGGCGCATGAGGATGAGAGCGCAGGCGAGGTGGAGAAACCCGAGGACGTTCTCGGCTTTCACCTCGTAGCGGGTGACGAGGCGCCGGAAGAAGCGGAGCCAGGCGAAGAGCCGCTCCACCTTCCAGCGTCGACGGTAGCGACGTAACTCACGCCCGTCCCGCGTCTTCGTCTTGCGGCCTCGGCGGTGCGGGGCAATCAGCTTTGACATGCCCAGCGGCTCGTCATGCACATCGCTCACGTCATGACGCGCGTTTTGACGCCCTGATGACGCAGCGACCGAATTTTGGGTAGGCACAAGGGATCTCGCACGGCGAGCGACGGGTTGGCGGGGCTACGCATCCCCATCCCCCTGACGGCGCGGTGCGGTGGTCTGTGCCTGGATCCACGTGTCGATGTCGACCCGCCGGAACCGCCACTGGCCGCGGACCTTGAAGGCCGGAATCTCCCCCTTCTGCGCCATCGTGTAGACGGTCTTGTCTGCGACCTTAAGCAAGGCGGCGACCTCAAGGACCGTCAGAATCTCGTCGCTCATCCGGGTTGGCTCCGTGGGGGCAGAAGGGAGCAGTCTTCCAGCCGTTTCCAGAGTACGGCGGCGGATGGGGCGAACTCAAGGCGCGCGAGGCTCCTGGTGCTCTAAATGCGCCGAGTGGCCGGGCTACGGCTCGATGGCGATGGGCAGGCCGACCTGCTCGGCGACCGGCGTCCAGATGTCGGTCTCGACGCCGGGCGTCTCGATGGAGACGACCAGCGCGTACCGCGCGCCCTTGTCGCTACGGTCGCGCTTGGGCTGGTCCTTCCACCAGCCGCTCACCGGGTACACGGCGATGGCGCCGCGCTCGGCCAAGTCGGCGGCGTTGCACGAGAGGATGTCCGAGTGGAGCGAGCCTCGGTTGCGGGCCTGCTCACCGAGGTACCACTCCGACGAGTCGCCGCCCGTGGTGGGCTTGGCCTCGTCCTCTTCGAGCGCCTTCTTATTGAGGCGCTTGCGGAACTCCTCGATCGACTCCGTTGGTCCCTTCACGTCGAAGCGCAGGCCGTGCGAGGCGTAGCGGTGCCGCTTCTTCCAGCCGCGCCGGCCGGGGTTCGGCTCGATGAAGTACGAGAGCGTGATGCGCAGGCGCACTGGCGTCGCGGCGAGCTGCGCGAGAACGTCGCGCGGCCAGGGCAAGTCGAAAAAGTGCAGCTCGCGCATCTTGCCCTCGGTGAACGGGCGGATGCCGCTCTGCGCGATGAGGGTGAGCACGTCGTTTGCGCTCCGCAAGGCACGCTCGGCGCTGGGCACGCCGAATCCATAGCGCTGGACGAGTTTCGCGCGGGCGCGCTTGCCGCTCGCGCCGTGCAGGTGGGTCTGCATCTGTGCCGACCATTCTGCCGAATGCACCACGAGGGCGCGCAGCGTCTCGGGCCAGTACGTCGGGTACTCGGCCGAGATGAGGGCAGCGAGACGCGCTGCCTGCGCCGTCGCCGCGCTGGTCGCCCAGCTCAGCACAAAGGACTTGTCGGCGGGCTTGAAGTACGTCGAGAGCAGCGAGAGATCAGGGCATGGGAAGTCAACCGCGCCCTTGGCGTTCTTCACGACGTTGCCGCCCTCGAAGACTACGTCGGGCTTGATGGGCCACGCGTCGGCGAACGTCACGCCGGTGGTGCTCCACGGCGACAGCTCACCTGGCCGCGCAACCGGCTGCCAGCTCGCCCACTTTGGGTCGTTGATGACGGCCTTCTCGGTCAGGGCGCCAACCGTGAGCGCATTCCATGCTTGGCCGGGGTCGTGGATGGGATCGGTGTCGCTGCGTTCGAGGTGATCGACGGAGAGCGCGGTCTCGTCAACGTTGCCGGCGCAGAGCACGAAGAGGCGTCCTGCGGCATCGTCGCCCTCGTCGAGGTAGTCGAGCCCCTGCGTGCTCGGATCAAATGAGCGGCCAGCGGCGAGCGCGTCGACCGCCGCAGACCACGATGTGGGTTGGCCTCGATCGCGCTCGTCGGTGGCAGCGATGGACATCGAGAACGTGCGTTGTCGCTCGGGGGCTTGGAGCTCTGCGCGGCTCGCCGCTTCGGCCGTGACCGCACCATAGAGGTCGGGCGGGTTCGCAGGGTGCCCATTGGGCGGCAGGATCTTCACCGACTCGAGCCGGTGCCGGAGCGCGACGTTCTGTGTGCCCGCGAGGACCGGCGTGAGGTCGCCGTAGAGCGCGAGGCCGGCCATCTCGGTGCCGTGGCCGAGGTGGTCATGCGTACCCCACGCAGGCTCGCAGGTATGGCAGTCGTCGACGTCGAGGGAGCCGTCGAGCAGCGGGTGCGCGCGCGTGACGCCGGTGTCGAGCACGCAGACGGCTGGCGCGCCAGCCGATGGCGGCGTGACGCGATCGCTCAGCTCTTTCGCCCACTCGCCTTGGTCCTCTGGGCCCATGTCGACGAATACCGTGGCGGCTTCCTTGGCCTTTCGAACCTCGGCGACGTCGTTGAGCACGTCGATCGATGCGGCGAGCTGCGCGGGAGTGGCGCGTGCGAGCGTGACAATGCGATCGTCAAACATGAGGCGCCGCGGCGCGACGTCGATCTCCTGCGCAGCCGCGAATTCCATCAGGCGCTCGAGCTCGTTGCCGTCCTGGCGACGGAGCCAGACCTCCCACCAGATCGTCTCGTTCTCGTCGGGGTATGCCTCGGTCGCGTCAGTCCACAGACTGCGCAAGGTCGCGAGGCGAAGCGTCGCGACCGGATCGAGCATGTCCTCGTAGCGGCGCTCGCGTTCCTTCTTCGGCGTTGTCTTCGCGTAGCTCTCGAAGCGCTTGAGGAAGTGCTTCACCTTGCCGTCGGGCACGAACACCGTCGCGAGCTCGATGCGGCGCGGCTCGGGCTCGTCGGTCTTCGAGTGGCTGACGGCGACGACCTCGATGCCCTGCCGCGAGTCCTCGAGCGATGTCACCTGGAGCGGCACACCGGGCTGGCTCTCGAACTGCACGTAGAGGCCAGGCACCGCGCCGTGGACCTCGATGTCAGCTTCGTCGCGGCGCTTGTCCGCCTCGACGACGGCCGCCTTGAGCGCGCGCTCCAACGCCTTGCCGTGCTTCGCGCGGCTCGTCGGTGGCGCGGGCTTGGTGACGTCGATCTTCCGCCCGTGGGGCTTGTACTCCTCAGCCGTTGGTGGGCCGGGGACGAGGATGTGCTTGCGGTTGCGAGGTGCGGACACGCGTCAGTCCCCTTGATGCCCGCTATGCGTGCGTACTGCGTCGTTCCTCGAGCGCGGCCACGAGCTCGACGTCACGCACGGCCGTCGTGTGGTCGAGGATGGCGTTCTTGGCGGCCTGCTCGCATGCCATTGCGATCTCGGCGTGGCTTAGGCCTTTTGCAGCCTCCGCCGCCGTGTGCCACTCGATGTTGCTCGTATCGAGGAGCACCAGCCGCCCCTTCATCACGCGGGTTGCGATTTCCTCGGTGGGCAGCGAGTACTCGAGGATGGCATCGAAGCGACGAAAGAGCGCGCGGTCGAGCAAGCTGACATGGTTCGTCGCGCCGAGCACGAGGCTGTCGGAGTCGTCCTGCTCGAGGAACTGGAGGAACGAGTTGAGCACGCGGCGGATCTCGCCGACGTCATTCTTGCTGCCTCGCTCGCCGCCGAGAGCGTCGAACTCGTCGAAAAGGTACACGCCACGCGTCGACTGGATCGCGTCGAACACGAGCCGGAGCTTCGCAGCCGTCTCGCCCATGTACTTCGTGATGAGCCCGTCGAGCTGAATGCTGAAGAGTGGCAGACCGAGCTCACCCGCGAGCGCCGCAGCGGTCATTGTCTTGCCGGTCCCCGGGGGCCCGACAAGGAGGAGCTTCCGCATGGGCGAGAAGCCGTGCTCGCGGAGGCGAGCGCGTTCGTGCTGCTCGGTGAGTACGCGATCGAGACGCGTGCGGAGCGGGTCAGGCAGCGCCATGTCGCTCACGCGGGTCTTCGGATAGCCGACCGTGAGCAGGCCCGCGAGCTCACCGCGGGGCTGGGCCAGCGGAACAGGCTTGGGCCCTCGCGCCGGCTCGGTCGCTTTCGCGCGCGCCTTCACCTGATCGACGAGCTCTCGAAGCTCTTGCGCGAACTTGCCGTGGCCGCTCCGCGCCGCCTGCGCGGCCACCTGCATGGCGATTGCGTAGAAGCGCGTATCGTCGCCATCGGCGTGGCTCCGGATGAGCGCTTTAACTTGGTCCGCAGTAGCCATGACGTCCTTCTTTGTACCCTGAGCCCCGATCAGGAGCCATCGGAAGCACGTGAGCCCTTCAAGATTCTGCCAAGGAAGTCAAGGCGTCGCACCTTTCCGGCTCGCCTCAGCGCCCCTCAGGTAGGGCTTCAGCCCCTCCCACTGCCGCCGTTGTTCCTGCCAGCCGACCGTCCCGAGCACCTGTGGCTACCGGCTATTCGGGTCTGGCGAGAAGCGTGCGTCGGCGAACGCGTCATTGCAGGCACAGTCCTGCGGAGGGGCCCGAAGAATGCTGGGGCTTGACAGGGCGAAAGTGGTTGAGTGTGCGCAGATGCCTCTGTGATGCCATGCGGTCCGTCACGGGGCGCGGCAGAATTCTGGCGTGCCGGCTACGGCCGGCAAGAATGACAGGATGCGGGCCTTCGTAAAGGCGCTGGCTCAGACGTTGCGCTCGGCCTTGCGGAGCCGTTCGGAACTGGCTCTGGAGAATTTGGCTCTTCGCCAGCAACTCGCAGTCTTTCGCGAGAAGCACCCATCACCGAGGCTTGCTCGGGGCGACCGCCTCTTCTGGGTGTTTCTCCAGCGCTTCTGGCAGGGGTGGCGGAGGCCATTGTGCCTGGTTCAGCCGGCGACAGTGGTGAAGTGGCATCGGATGGGCTTCCGGCTCTTCTGGCGCTGGAAGTCCCGGAGTCGGGTGGGGCGGCCGCGGGCAACTCCGGAGCTGCGCGCGTTGATTCGGCGCATGGCTGAATCCAACCCGACATGGGGTGCCCCGCGCATTCATGGGGAGTTGTTGAAGCTGGGGATGGAAGTAGGCCAGACAACGGTCGCTCGGTACATGCCCAGACCGGGAAGGGGAGCGCCGAAACCGTCACCAACATGGCGGAACTTCTTGCGCTTGCATCTGGCGGAGTCCGCAGGGATGGACTTCTTTGTCATTCCGACTGCGACGTTTGGAGTGCTGTTGGGATTTGTGGTTGTGAGTCACCGAGACAGGCGAATCCTCCACCTCAATGTGACAGCGCACCCGACGGAAGAATGGACGAAGCAGCAGATGCGAGAGGCCTTTCCCTGGACCAGTGCTCCGAGGTACTTGCACCGAGATAGGGACAAGCTCTACTCGGAGGGTGTTCGCGCCACGCTTACCCATTTGGGGATTCGCGAGGTGCCGAGTGCAGCACGGTGTCCGTGGCAGAATCCCTATGCGGAGAGAGTCATCGGCTCGATACGTAGGGAGCTGCTGGACCATGTCGTCGTCCTGAACGAAGCCCACGCTCGGCGCCTGCTGCGCGAGTACCAGCGCTACTACAATGCGAGCCGGACTCACCTGTCGCTCGGGAAAGATGCGCCCGAGACGCGTAAGGTGCAGGGCCCGGAGCATGGAGCCAAGGTGATAGAGCTACGGGAAGTCTTCGGGCTCCACCACAGGTACGAGCGCCGCGCTGCGTAGAGTCGCGGCCTTTCCAACAACACCCTCGTAGACCCGCGCGTGCTGCACCAGCCTACCTGCGTTCGCAGGAAGGTTGGGGAGTGTCCACACGCAGGCAGAGAGGAGTTGAGGCGTCTGAGCCGGGCATAATTCCGACCCCTATCAAACGGAAGGGAGGCCCCAGCGGCTCGTCATGCGCATCGCTCACGTCATGACGCACGTTTTGACGCAGCCTTGACGCACTCATGACGCAGCGACTGAATTTTGGGTAGGCACAGGGGGTGTTCAGCTCCAGGCTGGCGGCGAAGGTGTGGAGCAGTGCGCTCGCCTGCCGGTGGGTGGTACCGGGCGGAAGGAAGATGTCCAGTTGAGGCTGGGCCGTGCCGTACCGGGTCTTGCCGAGGGTCAGCGTCAATACGGTGTTGCTGAAATCAACAACCTTGACCGGGACGATGAAGGTAGGGATGGCCGTGGCGCTCATAGTCGATATTCCTGCGGAGTCGCGCGGTGCTTTATGTCCGTCGCGAAAGACATACACGCTCTGGTTGGCGGGCGTATCAAGTCCTCTCTGCTGTTTTCGAGGGGATGTTCTGCCCGGGGTGCTGGTGTCCGGGCTGGGGCGCTGTTTATGATTGAGCGTGCGGCTGGTGGTGATGCGTGGCGTTCGCGCTCGGCTCCCGTTTCGGCTCGCCCGCGTGGATTGCCGGACGTGGCTGTCGCGGTCCGGCAAGGCCCTCGAATGACGAGGGGCTGGGGCTAGGGCGCCCCCTTGGAGGTTGGGGCGTAAGCCTCCGGTTCAGCCCAGGTATAGGCGAGGAGCGAGGAGACGTAGAGTGTGCGGCGTGATGACGACCAGCGCAGTAGCGACGACAGCCCATGACTCCCTGGGCTGGACCGGACGGATACGACGGCGCGCTCCGGCGCGCGGCGAGCTACACGCAGGCGGACCTGGAGTCATTGACGGAGCCTCTTCCGCGGGGCCTGGTGCTGCGCAAGCTCCTTCAGCGGTCGCCCGCTAACCGTTACCAGCCGGCGCGCAAGCTGGCGGCGGACCTTCGCCGATGGCTGGGGGAAGGCGAAGTCTACGGCCCCGACGAAGCGGAAGCCGAGCTGCACGCGCTGATGCGGCGGGCAGGTGAAGCGCTGACTCAACCCCAAAATCGGGCCCGATTGGATGCTACCTGGACAGCGGCGAGAGGTGGTGACGCCGGGCAACAACCGCAAGCAGTACGTGGCTGGGGCCCTGGAGGCGCGCACCGGTAGACTGACGTGGGTCAAAGGGCAGAGGAAGACGAGTGCGCTCTTCATCGACCTGGTGCGAGCGGTGGTGGCGGCCTATCCCAAGGCAAAGCATCTGCACTTCATCCTGGACAACGCCGCCACCCACTCCAGCAAGGTGACCCAGAAGGCGCTCGCGGCACTGGACGGGCGCGTCGTGCTGCACCTCCTGCCGCCGTACTGCCCAGAGGGAAACCGGATTGAACGGGTGTGGTGGGATGTCCACGCCAACGTCACCCGCAACCATCGGTGCAAGAAAATGGAGGCACTGATGCGCGAGGTGGACCTCTACCTGGAGGCGCGAAACGCTCAGGCGACTCCCAGCCCTGTGCTGCGCGCCGTCACCGCACGACGCGCAGCAGCAGCATGAGACACGTCGAGAATCGCAATCGGTCGTTTAGACACCGAACAATGACTGCTTCACCTGCGCAGGGGACTTGCATTTTCTGCAGGTGGCGGACTTGACCTCTGGGCCGCCAACGCCATCCTCGGTGACCACGTCGAACTGGGCGGACGAACTGAAGTCGGACCACGGATCCACTCGCGGACCGGAGTTTCTCTGAGTCGCCTTTATCGTGTCGGCTGCCCCGCAGCTTCCACAGGAGAGTATCGCGGTCGCAGTGTCAATGATTCCCATGTCGTATCCCCGAATTCGAATCGAGAGGTGCTGCTGGATTCTATCACTGGTGGAAGAGAAGTGAGCCTGCCCCGATTTTGTGGGGCAAGCCCACCCACCGCACCCGATGCGGAAAGGAC
>NZ_JABXEM010000105.1:0-33946 GCF_013372595.1 Myxococcus sp. AM011 | reverse complement strand
CGTCGGCCCGGGACGCCGCCGCCTCCGCCCGCGGAAGCCCTGCGGCAGGGGCCCGGGGGGGATGCGCTGGATGATCTGCTGGGCGTGAAGCCCGCCGCGGCCCGGCCGCCTCCGCCGCCTCCGCCCATCTTCGAGGCGGACGAGGAGGAGAAGCCCCGCGTGCCGGTGGTGATGTTCGGTGGGGCCGCGAAGGGCTCGCTGCCCGCGCTGGCGCTCACGCCGACGCCGGACTTCTCCGATGACGACCTGGCCATCCTGGACGACCTGGAGCGCATGTCCCGGGGCGACGAGGCGGTGCTGGACACGGAGAAGGTGAAGCCCGCGCGCATGGTGGCCAGCCTCATCCGCCTGCTCATCCGCAAGGGGCTCATCCAGGAGGTGGAGTTCCTGGAGGAGCTGGCGAAGAAGTGACGCCCGGCGCGTCGCCCTCGGGGGACGGGTCCCTGCTGGAGGTCCGAGGGCTCGCCGTCGAGCTGGCACGGGACGAGGGCAGGGTGCGCGCGGTGGACGGCGTGTCCTTCGCGGTGCCTCCCGGCGGAACCCTGGGCGTGGTGGGGGAGAGCGGCTGCGGCAAGAGCCTCACCGCGCTGTCCCTGCTGAAGCTCGCGCCCCAGCCTCCGGTGCGAGTGGCCGCGGGCGAGGTGTTCTTCCAGGGCCGCGACTTGCTGAAGCTCTCCGATGAAGAGCTGCGGCGGGTGCGCGGACGCCACGCGGCCATGGTGTTCCAGGAGCCGATGACGTCGCTCAACCCCGTCTTCACGGTGGGCGAGCAGATCTCCGAAGGCGTTCGTCTCCACCTGGGGGCCTCGCGCTCGCAGGCGCGGGAGCGCTCGGTGGAGATGCTGCGGCAGGTGGGCATCCCCGCTCCGGGTGAGCGCGTGGACGCGTGGCCCCATCAACTTTCGGGCGGGATGCGGCAGCGGGTGATGCTCGCGATGGCGCTCGCTTGCGACCCATCGCTGCTCATCGCGGACGAGCCCACCACCGCGCTGGACGTCACCATCCAGGCGCAGATTCTGGATCTGCTCAAGCGCCTGCAGGCCGAGCGCGGCATGGCGGTGATGCTCATCACCCACGACCTGGGCGTCGTCGCGGAGAGCTGCGACACGGTGGTGGTGATGTACGCGGGGAAGGTGGTGGAGCACGCGCCGGTGCGCGAGCTGTTCGCGAGCCCCGCGCATCCCTACACCGCGGGCCTGCTGCGCTCGCTCCCGTCGCTGGGGGGCGAGGTGAGCGAAGGGCCTCAGGGGCCTCGGCGGAGGCTGCGCGCCATCCCCGGCATGGTGCCCGCCCTGGGGAAGCTGCCGTCGGGCTGTGCGTTCCGCGAGCGGTGCGAGCGTGCGCGAGAAGAGTGTTCGCGCGTGACGCCGGTGCTGGAGCGCAAGCGCGGCGGACAGCTCGCGGCGTGTCACCATCCGGTGCCCGCGTCATGAGCGCCGAGCCGCTCCTCCAGGCGAAGGACGTCCAGGTCCACTTCCCCGTGCGGGGGGGCTGGCTGGGGCGCGTGCGCGGCGCGGTGAAGGCCGTGGACGGCGTGACGTTCGACGTCTTCCGGGGCGAGACGCTGGGCGTGGTGGGGGAGAGTGGCTGCGGGAAGAGCACCCTGGGGCGCGCGCTCTTGCGTCTGGTGCCTCCCACCGCGGGCTCCATCCACTTCGATGGGCAGGACGTCACCGGGTTGTCCCAGAGACGACTCCGGCCGCTGCGCCGTCGCATGCAGCTCGTCTTCCAGGACCCGTACGCCTCGCTCAACCCGCGCATGACGGTGCGGGACATCCTGGGCGAGCCGTTCGACATCCACGGCCTCGCACGGGGGCCGGGCGAACGGGAGCGCGAGGTCGCCGCGTTGCTGGATGCCATGGGGCTGCCGCGCGAGGCGCTGGGGCGCTATCCGCATGAGTTCTCCGGAGGCCAGCGTCAGCGGCTTGGCATCGCCCGAGCCATCGCGCTGCGGCCGGACCTGGTGGTGGCCGACGAGCCCATCAGCGCGCTCGACGTCTCCATCCAGGCGCAGATCGTCAACCTGCTGGTGGACCTGCAGCGTGAGCGCGGCCTCACCTACGTGTTCATCGCGCACGACTTGAACATCGTCGAGCACGTGTCCACGCGGGTGGCGGTGATGTACCTGGGGCGGATCGTGGAGCTGGCACCGTCGGCCCCGCTGTACCGCCGCCCCCGTCATCCGTACACGCAGGCGCTGCTCGCGTCGGTGCCGGTGCCGGACCCCGAGCGGGCGCGTACGCGCCTGCTGGTCCCTGGAGAGCCGCCCTCGCCGCTCGCGCCACCGCCGGGGTGCACGTTCCACCCGAGGTGTCCGCACGCGATGGAGCGGTGTCGCCGCGAGTCGCCGCCGCTGTATCCGCTGGGCTCCGGACATTTCGCCGCGTGCTTCCTGGCGGAAGGGGAGTCCCAGCAATCATCGACCGCCCCGCGGTCCGGAGGTGCCGACGGTGTTCTGGCTCAGTCACCATCATCCGGATGAGTACAACCGCACCTACGTGCTCGGTGGGCTCCGCGTCTGCGCGCGATGTCTGGGCACCTATCCGGTGCTGATGGCCACACTGGTGGGGCTCTTCATCGCGCGCGCGCCGCTGGCGTGGGCCTGGGATGTGCCGGCGGTGCTGCTGCTCACGCTGCCGGCGCTGGTGGACTGGGCGGTGGGGCGCTTCCGCCCGGCCTCGGGCTCCAACGCGGTGCGGACGGCCACGGGGGTCCTGTTGGGAATGGCGCTCGGCCGCTCGCTGTACGTCCACGTCCAGCGCCCCCTGCCGGGGGTGCTGCTGGCACAGGCGGCGCTCGTGACAGCCGTCGCGCTCCCTGTCATTCTCGCCACTTACCGGAAGCCACGTCCGGATTAGACCCTGGTGGCCCGTCGCCCGTTAAGAGGGCACGGGTTGAGGGTGGGCCGGAGTGAACGTGGCTCCACGAGCGATGGGGGAGAGTTGGGACCGGAGACCTCAGACGAGCGATTGATGCTCGCCTTCCAGGCGGGGGACGCTCGCGCGTTCGAGGCGTTGGTGCGAAGGCACCGGACACCGGTGTTCAACTTCATCCTGCGCTTCGTCGGGCAACGGGCACGGGCGGAGGACGTGCTGCAGGAGACATGGCTGAAGGTGGTACGCAGCGCCGGCGAATATCAGGCGAAGGCCCGGTTCACGACCTGGGTCTACACCATCGCGAGGAACCTCTGTGTGGACAGCGCGCGCAAGGAAAGCTACCGCCAGGCCACGTCCCTGGAGTCTCCAGTGAGTGGTGTGGACGGGGAGGAAGGCCGCCCGCTGTCGGAGGCGCTGCCGGACTCCGGCGCCAGTCCCGAGCGGGGCGCGTACAACGCCCGCCTGCGGCCCCTGCTGGAGCGCGCCCTGGCCTCCCTTCCCGAGGAGCAGCGGGAGGTGTTCATCCTGCGTGAGTACAGCGGCATCCCCTTCAAGGATATCGCCGACGTGACGGGTGTCTCGGAGAACACGGTGAAGAGCCGGATGCGCTATGCGCTCGACGGCTTGCGCCGCCGATTGGCGGAGCTGGGCGTGGATGGCGATCTCGCCGACGATGGAAGGACGGTGGTGGGATGAAGCCGCAGAATCTCCATGCGCACGAGGACCGGCTCCTCGACTTCGCCTATGGCGAGCTGCCCGCCCCGGAGGCCCAGGTGGTGGAGTCGCATCTCCAGGGCTGCGCTCGCTGCACCCAGGCCCTGGATGACATCCGCGGCGTGCGCGTCACCATGTCCCAGCTCTCCGAGGAGTCCGCGCCCGACGCGGGGCTGGAGTCGCTCCTGGCGTACGCGCAGCAGTCCGCGCGCCGCGCCGCCGCCGGGCCCGCTCCCACGCCGTCGCGCTGGCGCCGGTGGCTCTTGCCCGTCGTCGGGCTCGCCTCGGTGGGCACGCTGGGCATCCTCACCCTCAACGCGCAGTCACCAGAGCTGACGCGGCCCAACCTCGCGGCGGCGGAGGTGCAGTCGAGCAAGGCCTCGCCCTCGATGGCTCCCGCGCCGAAGCCCGTGCCTCCCTCCGCCGTCGCGCCGGCCCAGGCCGTCGCGGAAGCGCCGCCGCCTCCCGCCGACACGATTGGCGGGGCCGCGGACTCCCGCGCCAGGGACGTGCGGAAGTCGCGGAGCGAGGAGTCCCGGCGCGCGGAGGGCTGGGAGATGGCGGGCAGCGGCGGCGGCCTCGGCACCGGGAGCCGCTCCGATGAGCTGAAGTCGAAGAAGATGACGAGCGCGGAGGTCATGCGCGGCAAGCCGTCCGCTTCGAAGACCGAGCCCGCCGAGAAGGCCCAGCGCGAGGTGTCGAACCTGGACGAGGAGGCCCTCGCGGAGGGGGCACCCATCCTGTCGCAGCCCCCCGCTCCCGCGAGTCCTCCCCAAGAGCCTCTTCGACTGGGGGGCGCGCTCGCCAAGAAGGAGTCGGTCAAGGACAGCGACGGCGCCTCGTCGAAGGGGGGAACGTGGGATGAGGGGCCCGGAGCGCCGGCGCTGGAAGCCGTCACCGAGCCCATGGCCCAGGGTGTTGTCGCCAGCGCTCCCGCGCCTTCAGGCTCCTACGGAGGCCGGGGTGGGGTGGCTCCGCCGTCCGGTGGCGCGAGCGATGACTTCGCACAGGCGCCCACCACCCGTGCCAAGTCCACCATGAAGCCGGCGAAGGCTCCCGCGAGAGCTCAACTGCCCATGCCCGAGCCGTCGGCGCTGCGCCGTGCCGAGGCCGAGGCCGAGGAGCGGTCCTCGGGGCTGTCCGTGGCGGAGCTGTCGCTTCAGGCCCAGGCCGCGAACCGGACTGGAGACCGGGACCAGGAGGCGAGGCTGTTGCGACTCGCCCTGGACGCGGGGGCCTCCAGCGCCGAACGCCTGGGGTTGCTCAATCGCCTGTGCGACGCGGAGCTGGCCCTCGGGCATAGACGGGAAGGGCTGGCCGCGTGTAATCAGGTTTTGACGGAAGCCCCGGGTTCCAGCGCGGCTCAGGCGGCCCGTCGTCGGCTGAGCCGTGAGCCAGGCTCAGGTGAAACACCGGCGGTGGATTCTCAGCCCGCGCCGTAAACTCCCGCGATTTTTCAGTAAATGGGAGGGTGTAGGCAGGTGGAGCTGGCCATTTGACCGATGCGTCTCGTGGGCGCTGATCGAGATAATGGCACCATGGGAATGGAACAGGAATCGCGGCCGCGGGGGGCGGCAGGCCGGCAATCCGGTCAGGCCATGGTCGAAGCGGCGATGATCATGCCGCTGGCGGTCTTCATGACGCTCGGCATCATCCAGCTCACGTTGATTCAGCACGCCAAGCTGATGACCGAGTACGCCGCGTATCAGGCGGCGCGCGCCGGCGTCGTGTGGAACGGCAACAACGAGCGCATGCATGACGCGGCCATCGTCGCGCTGCTTCCCACGTTGGGCCGCACCGACGACATCGGCAATCTGGCGAAGACCTTCGCCATCCATCAAATCTACGACTCCGCGATGCGCACGCTGAACTTCGGCGGCGGCGTGGTGCCTCGGACGGTGAACGGCTCGAACCTGTTCGGCCTCATCCGGGTGGACACCATCAACCCGGCGTACTTCACGCCCATCGACACCATCTGGAAGCTGCGCACCGGCTACAACTGGCAGGAGCTGGACTTCGACGGCGCGGACAGCTTCCCGGAGGTGCCGTCGCTGGAGAACAACATCCGCAAGTTCTTCAACCTGCCGGAGCCGGATGACTCCGAGCTCGTCTACCGCAAGGCGACGCGGCTCACCATCCGCCTGCGCTACTTCTACGAGATGAAGATTCCGTTCGCGAACTGGATCATCTTCACCGCGTGGTACGCCTCCAACGCGCAGGTGGCGCTGCGAGGCGCCATCGACCGGGCCACCCTCGTCCCCCGCTCCAACATGATGGCGGATGGTGGCAACCTCACGCCCCTGGCCGCGATGGCCAAGGGCATTGACCACGAACAGGGCTACAACTCCCTGTATCCCGCCGAGATGTGGGTGCTCTGGGGCCTGGCCACTGGCAGCATCCCGCTCGTCTCCAGCCTCGTGGGCAAGCGCTACTTCATACCCCTGTCCGCGACCTACACCATGCGCATGCAGTCCAACTTCCACCGCAAGTGGATCATGCACCTCAACCCCGACTGGGGCCTGTAAGAGGACGCACGCACCATGTTCACTCGAATCCTCCGACAGAGCTTCCAGCGCCAGGAGGGCCAGGCCCTCATCCTGGCCGCATTGATGGTGCTGGTGATGTCCATCGCGGTGCTGACCACCGTGAACATCGGCCACACCGTTCACGAGCGCGTCCGCCTGCAGAACACCTCGGACGCCGCCGCCTACTCCATGGCCGCCATGGAGGCGCGCGCGTTCAACTTCTACGCGTACGCCAACCGCACGCAGGTCTCCCACTACGTGTCGGCGATGATGTGGCACTCGCTCATCTCGCTCATCTACTCGGCGGAGGCGTTCTTCACGGACCTGTTCGGGTTCATGAAGACGCTCAACCCGTGTGGCGGAAAGAGGAAGAAGCTGTGGATCGTCCTCTGTCCCATCCTCGAGGTGATTCCGTACGTGGGGCAGGTCATCAAGGCGATCAACAAGATCATCACCCTGTACAAGACCGCCTTCCTCCAGCCGTTTCAGCGCCTCTTGAAGGGGGCCAACCCCGACAAATGGTTGGGGAAGTACATGGTGCCGGCGCATCGGGTGCTCAACGGGGCCATGTATTTCATGTCCCAGGCGGTGATGATGTCGGCCACCACGCACGTGATTCAGACGGCGCAGGGGGTGCTGGACGCGAACGACAAGAACCTCAACTCGATGGCCAGCCAGCTGGCGACGGGCTTCTACAGCCAATGTCTCTTCAGCCAGGCACACAGCGCGCACGCCGGCGGCAAGCCGTTGAACCCGGGCACGTGGAAGAACCCCTTCGGCGCGCTGGACGTGACGAAGTACCAGCGCAACGACGACATCGCCCGCGTCAAGCGGTCCATGGGCGGCATCACCAACGCGACCCGCTACGCGTGTGATCGCGACGGCGGCATGTGCCCCGAGCGCTTCACCACCTCGCGCGAGCTGGGAGACATCCTGCCCTTGCCGGACGCGCTCGGCTTCCTGCGCGACATGCTGAACAACGGCGTGAATGCCCCCGGAATCATGGAGTTCAAGAAGATGGGGCAGACGCGCATGCTGTCCGCGACGTTCCCCTCGTCGAGGCAAATCATCGACTCGCGCAACTTCATCCGTGACTGGAATGACAACCTGAACCCGTGGGGCATGACGGCTCAGGGCGACAACATGGGCGCGGACGACCTGTACTGGCTCAAGCTCGGCCCCGCCGAAGTCGACGTGGGCGTGGGCAAGGCGGACAACCCGCTGTCCTGCAACAACAAGGACCCGTACACGCGCTGCTTCGGTGACAACCGCAAGGGGCTCAACGACAAGGGCGGCATCAAGCTGCCGTACCGTCACACGGTCAAGCCCAGCGTCTGGGCGCTGAACGACACGGACACCGGCGGCGTCAAGGGTGGCGTCCACTGGCGCGTGCACTACCCGCAGAACAGCGAGGGGTGGCGCAACCACACGGCGCCGAGGGGCGTCGAGCGGGAGGTGGGCGTCCACACCGAGAACATCTGCGTCCTCAAGCTGATCATCTGCTGGTTCAAGGTGGACGTCTACACGGCGAACGTGCGCCCGGCCCAGGACGGCAACCACCCCTGGGGTGGTGTCACGCCGTTCATGCACTTCGAGCCCGGTCAGTATGGCGGTAGCACCTGCAATCCGATGGCGAACGCGGACAAGGCAGCCATGGCCAAGCGCACGATGGACTTCAACCAGCCCTCCGCCTGGGTGGCGCTGAACAAGTCTCCGGAAGAGGTCGTGAACAAGGCCAACACGGACGGCACGGGGTCGAACGCGCCCGCGCTGCTCAATGACGAGGGCAAGGTGAAGTTCGCCTTCTCGCCGGACTCGGAGGGCCTGGAACTGCTGAACAACCGCAAGAAGTTCCTCAGCCTCACCGAGGGACTCAACGTCATCTCCCGCGGCCAGAGCTACTACCACCGGCCGGGCAACTGGACCGAGCAGCCCAACTTCTTCAACCCGTACTGGCGTCCGCGTCTGGCGTCCGTGTACCAGGGCCGCAACCAGCTTCCGGTGGTCGGGTCCATGCTGGACGCGCTGCCTGGCGCGCTCCAGGGCTTCGCCCCGAAGGTCATGACGCACTGAGGACCGCGATGAGAACCCCCATGTCCCGAAAGAGTTTTCGTCGCGGAGCCGCCACGGTGGAGTTCGCCCTCTCCGTGCCGCTGCTCGTCATGATTCTGATGTTCAGCATGTACCTGACGGAGTTGGTCCGGGCGAAGCTGAAGCTCCAGGAGATGGCGCACTACGCCGTCTGGGAGATGACCAGCTACACGCTCACCGACTTCGCGAAGGGCGACCACGACGCCGCGTTCGAGGACGCGCGGCAGGAGGCGCATACCGAGCTCCTCGAGCGCTTCAAGGACATGGACTCGGTGGAGCCCAACGGGCCCGCTGGGTCGTTCATCGCGCGCTACAGCTCGGTGCAGGGCACCATCACCAACAAGGAGATTCCCTTCCTCGAGTCCGGGATGCTGGGCAACCCTGGCAGCACGGGCGAGGGTGGCAGCCTGGGTGCCGGGGTGCTGAGCATGCTCAACCGGGGCGCGGGCGCGGTGCTCAACGGCTGGGGCTTCAACAACAAGGGCTGGGTCGAGTCCGAAGTCACGATGAACTTCGACAACGTCATCATCCCCCGCAGCTACCTCGACGAGAACTCCGGCCCTGGCGGCTTCTTCAAGTCGGACACGTTCGGCGGCCAGAACCTGTCCAGCGTCCCCCTGCGGTCGAAGTTCTCGATGTACGCGAACGGCTGGCACATGCCGGACGGCGGTGATGCAGTGGTTCGCGACAGGCGAGCAGGCAACCACCGCTCGGGAAGCGACCGTCACGGCCTCCACGTGCAGGTGGAGCGCATGGTGTTCCTCGGCCTGACGAAGGCCCTGGATGGAAGTGTCGGCGGCATCCTCGACTTCCTGGGGAGCTTCCTGCCGAACTTCTTCGGCACCTTTGTCGTCGCGCGAAACTACGGTATCGATCCCCAGCAGAAGGGGAACTGCAACGGCCTCACGGGCTATGACGGCGCCGCCAGCAGCGGCCTGCATGCGATGAGGGACTTGCTGGACAACGACCGGCCGGACTGCTTCGACACCGCGCCGTTCCGCGACGAGATGACCTACGGGGACAGCAACTACATCAAGGTGTTCCTGGCGCGCGGTCCGCACTTCATGGGGTGCAAGAGGGCCATGGCCGACGACCCGTCGGATCCGGACGCCACCCAAGAGGCGACGAACAAGGATGAGCAGGACAACAAGATTCGTTGTGAGCAGTAACGTGGTGGCCCGCCGGCTCCTGCTCGGTTTCGCGCTCCTGGCCGTCTGGCCGGCGCTCGCCGAGCAGGAGGTGCCCGTCTATCCGGGCACCATCCACACGCGCATCGGCAACGACCTCATCATCGGGGGCGAGTACTACCGGCTGGCCTACTTCACGACGACGGACCCCATGAAGAAGGTGGCGGCCTACTTCGCGCAGAAGTGGCGCGACGAGGGCTACCCCACCGTGGTGGAGGGCGACCTGGAGGACGAGGCCGTCGTCTCCGCGCTCTTCACGCGAGAGGGCCTCCAGCGGGGCGTGGTGTTGCGCACGCACCTGGGCAAGACGGTGGGCTTCACGGCGCTGCGCGACCTGTGGACCCGCCCCCCGAAGTCCACTCCGTCCGGGCTGATAAAGCTGGAGGGCACGCTCTACAGCCAGGATCTGGAGACGCGGGACGACCCGGGTGGTTCGCGCAACCGCACGTCGCTGGTGACGGGAGACCTGTCGGACGTGCAGCAGCGGGTGGGGGCGGAGCTGACGCGCCAGGGCTTCGAGCCGGTGCGCAGCACGGCGACGAAGGTGGGGGGCAGCACGCAGGTGACGATGGAGCACGCGCGCAAGGGAGAGCAGGTGATGACGACCATCGCCCAGGTGGACGAGGGGATGTCGACCGTCATGCAGACGTGGGTGGGCACGGACCGTCCGGACGGAGTGCCCAACAACGACGCGGTGCGCGCGAGCCGCGAAGCCTATGAGCAGGAGCAGAAGACGAAGGCGAAGGCGGCGAAGGGAGCGGGCAAATGAGGGCGTCGTGGGCCGTCATCGCGGTGGTGCTGATGGCGGCGCCCGCGCGCGCGGAGGAGAGCCCCGCGGCGCGTGAGGTCATGTCCCATCTGTCCCGGGGCGCCCGGAGCGCGCGCGTGGGCGACTGGGTGACGTACCGCTTCGACGGCGGCGCGGGGGGCCTGCGCATCTACTACTGGCGCATGGCGGTGGTGGGGGAGGAGAAGGACAAGCAGGGCCGCGACGCGGTGTGGGTGGAGATGGAGGCGGGCACGCATCCGGCCATGAAGTCACCCCTCATGCAGATGCGCATGCTGGTGGCGCGCGAGGGCGAGCAGATCCGCTATGACGCCATCTCCCGGCTCTTCGTGGGCGGGGCCACGGACCGTCCCCAGGAGTACTCGGAGGAGGCGCTGGGCCACGTCCTGAAGAAGATGGACCAGCAGGAGAAGGACGACAAGGTGGTGGATCCGGAGGACGCGAAGGTCACCCTGCCGGCGGGAATGAAGCCCGTCTTGCGCACCAGCAAGGAGATGCGGGTGATGACGCTGGCGGGCACCGTGACAGTCGTTCCGGTGGAGGTGGTGGTGAAGAAGACCGTCATCAAGCGGATGTGGATCAGCCGCGAGATTCCGTTGATGCAGATGGCGAAAATGGAGATTCCGGGCATCGCCCATTCGATGGAGGTGGCGGAGTACGGTATCGACGCCAAGCCTCGAATGGTGCTACCGCCCCCCTCCGCGCCCAAGATCCGCCTGGAGTACGCTGACCGCGTCTTCCCGGACTTTCCGGCGATGGACGCCCCCAAGGACCCCGCCGATTCGGAGAAAGCCCCATGAACTTCCCCAAGACGCAGCGCCTCCGCGCCTCCCGACGTGGGCAGGCCATGGTCGAATACTCCATCCTGAACTGGGTGCTGGTCGTCGCGCTCGTCATCGGCGCGTCGGTCAAGGTCCGCTGGACGGATGACGTCCAGTCGAACGTCATCGACCTGTTCATGCGCTCGTACCAGATCTACTACGACTCCTTTTATTTCGTGCTGAACCTGCCGTTCCCGTGACGACCCGGAGCGAAGTGGGGGCGCCGTCGTCCCTGGTGTTGCGGTTGCTTCACGCGGTCGTGTTCCTCGCGATGGCGGCGGGCGTCATCGCCGTCTCGCTTCCTGAGTGGCGGCACCTGGCCCAGGTCCTGAGCCAGTCGTTCCACTCCGGCCCGCCGCCGCGCTGGACGTTGCTCGCCGGTGGTCTGCTGGCGGTGGTGAGCGGGCTGCGCCTCGTCTGGGGCCTGGCGCGGGGGAAGTCCGCGCCGCTCTGGGCCTCGGCCACCGTGCTGGTGTCCGTGGTGGGCGCGGTGGGCGCGGGGGATGGGCGCCCGCTCAAGGAGACGCGCTCGGAAGAAGTGGCGAACCTGTCCCTCCTGCGGGTGGCGCGGCGGGTCCACCTGTCGATGGTGCAGGAGCTCCAGTCGCACGGCGAGGCGCCCACGGATGAAGCGTCCTGGCGCAAGGCGCTCGAGGTGGCGGGGCCGAACCACGAGCAGTTCCGCACCCGTGCGTTCCGTGCCGTGCCCGTCCAGATGATGTGGCTGGAGTCGGAGGAGTCGCGTCCCGCGCCGCTCATTCCAGGCGCGCTGTGGGTGCACGTGACGCCGGACGGCGTGGGCTTCAGCCTCCGCATGGTCGGTCTCCGAGGAGGGGAGCCCGCGCTGATGCTTGATGATCGCGAGCGGGAATTGGTGCTGCGCGGCCTCTACAACCCGGACCTGCCCCCTCCGGCGAAGCCCCCTGCGTCGCCCATCGAGCAATTGTCTCCGTCGCCAACTCCCTGACGCGTCCGATGATGCACACCGGTGTTGCCGACGACCCCGGGAGTCAGCCAGTCTCGGACCACCTCATGACGCGGTGGCCCAAGGCCGGAGGGTCGCTTTCGCATCAACGACGAGGACAAGGAGCGCGCAATGGCGCATGCGGCCTGGAAGTGGATGGTCGTCGCGGCGGCGGTAGGGGCAGGGGTGTTGGCCTGCAGCGACGACGATGACGGCGACGGCGGAGGAAGGACGGACGGCGGCCCCATCACCTTCGACGCGGGGGTGAACAAGGAGCGGCCCGGCTTCGGTGAGGACCCGGGGACTCCCGTGGGCACCACCCTCAGCTTGCCCCCTGGCGTGGAAATTGTCGGGCCGCTGTACGGCGCGAACGATGCCACCAAGGACTGCGGCAACGGGGTGGCGCCGGTGGGCACGGGCCCCGCGGTGCTGGTCTGCGTGCCGCTGCGCAACACCTCCGGCGCGCCGGTGATGATGACCTTCGAGCCGGGCCTCATCATGCTGAACACGGCGCCCAGCCGAATCCAGAACGGCATCTTGATGGACCGCGTTCGCATCAACCTGCCTCCCACCGGTATCGGCTCCGGCGGCATCGATGCGGGCACGGACGGCGGTACCGAGGAAGAACTCTACGTCGTTCCGTTCTACCTCTACTGCCTCAACGAGGCGCGGGGCCCCTCCGAGCAGGACGGTACCTTCGCCCTGGGCCCCGTCTCCACGGACCCCGACATCCAGGAGCTGCTGCGCCTGCTGAACGGGAAGACCATCGACAACGAGGATGAAGCCGACGTCGTCCAGGACGCCATCTACAGCATCACCGAATACAACGGGTTGACCGACGAGGACCGCGAGGCGCTCGCGGACCTCTGACGCAACCGCTGATTTCGACAGGGATGGCGCGGGATTCGGTGCTGTCGCGGGAGGTGGTTTTGACACCTGCTGTATCGCACGGCTAACATCCCGCGCCATCGGCGCAAGGTGCGCCTTTCTAGATTTCTACACCCTCGAACGCCTTCGCCGCCGAACGGCGCCCCCCCGTTTTGGAGGTTCCTGAACCATGCTGAAGGGCAAGACCCCGCTCGTCGTCGCGCTCGTACTCGGCCTTCTGGCCGGTGTCATCGCGTATTCCGCCATCAAGAAGAAGGAAGCCGACGTGCGCCGCGGCTGGAACCTGGTACCCGTGGTGGTCGCGGCCCAGGACGTCCCCGAAGGCACCGTCATCACCTTCGAGATGATCTCCCAGCGCTCGGTGCCGGAGCAGTTCGTCACCTCGTCGGTGGTTCGTCCTGACTCGGCGTCCTACGTCGTGAACCAGAAGGTGCTCGTGGCCCTGCAGGCGGGTGATCCGCTGCTGTGGAGCCAGTTCGAGACGACCAAGGCCGCCGAGCGCCTGTCCTCGAAGGTGCAGAAGAAGATGCGCGCGATGACCATCGAGGCGAAGAACACCACCGCCGTCGGCGGCTGGATTCGCCCCAATGACCACGTGGACATCATCGGCACGTTCCGCGATCCGCAGACGGACGAGAACGTCGGCGTGACGCTGCTGCAGAACATCATCGTGGTGGCGACCGGAAAGATCACCGGCACCACCAACGTCAACCTCATCCCGGAAGGCCAGCGCGACTACAACAACGTGTCGCTGATGGTGCTGCCGGAAGAGGCGGAAATCCTCGTGCTGGCCGCGGAGCTCGGCGCGCTGACGCTCAGCTTGCGCAACGAGGACGACGTCGACCTCATCGAGGAGCGCGGCCGCGCCACCATCAGCACCCTGCTGTCCGGTGAGCGTACCCGCGTGCTGGAAGCCAAGCGCCGGGAGATCATCCAGATCATCAAGGGCGGCAGCGAGAAGGCCGCCGCCGCTGGCGCCCAGTAGTCGGCGCCACGCCGCCCTCACCCCCAGGGAAGCGCGCCCATGCTTGCCGGAATCGTCCTCCTCCTCGTCACAGGCTCGGTCTTCTTCTTCAGCCTGGTGATCTTCAGCGTCCTCTCGAAGGCGTATGAGCAGTACCAGGAGCGCTACGTCGCCAAGTCGATGAACGACTTGAGCGACATGTTCCTCTTCATCGATGCGCGCCAGATGTTGGTCCTCAACATCGCGTGCATGTGCTTGCTGGGCATCCTGTCCTACATCATCTTCAACCCCATCCTGGCCGTCGTGGCCACGGTGTTCGGCTTCTTCCTGCCGATGTTGATGGTCAAGCACTACCGCAAGCGGCGCATCAAGAAGTTCAACGTCCAGTTGGTGGACGCGCTGCAGGCGATGGCCAACGCGTTCAAGGCCGGTCTCACCTTCCCGCAGGCCATCGAGCACGTGGCGCGCGAGGCGATGGCGCCGCTGTCGCAGGAGTTCGGCCTGTTCGTGAAGGAAGTGAAGCTGGGTGTCCCGCTGGAAGAGGCGCTCGTCAACATGGGCAAGCGCGTGGGCAGCGACGACCTGGAGCTGGTGGTGGTGTCCACCAACATCTCGCGCCAGCTGGGCGGCAACATGGCGGAGATGTTCGAGACCATGTCCAACGTGATTCGCGAGCGCTTCCGCCTGGAGGGCAAGATCGACGCCCTCACGTCGCAGGGCAAGCTGCAGGGGTGGATCGTGGCGGCCATGCCCGGCGTGCTGGGCATGGTGCTCAACTACATGCGGCCGGACCTGATGGAGCCCATGATGAACCACTTCTTCGGGTGGATCCTCGTGGTGATCATCGCGATCATGGAAGTGCTGGGCATCCTCATCATCCGCCGCATCGTCAACATCGATATTTGAGGGGTGCTCCGTGGACATCCTGACGCAAGTGTTGGTCGGCAGCTCCGCGCTGCTCTTCGCGGGAGCCATCGGCTTCCTCGGACTCGGTCTGTATCAGGTGCTCTTCGAGCGCTTCCTGTCGGAAGTGCGCGACGAGTCCCAGGGCGGCATGAAGGGCTTCGGCTCGGTGGCCATCCGCCGCCTGGGTGCCATGAACCGCCGCTTCATCTGGCCGGGCTACGAGGCGAAGTCGCGCCGCAACCTCATCAAGGCCGGTGAGCCCCAGGGCTACAAGCCCGAGGACATGATGGCGCTCCAGGAAGTGAGCGCCGTGGTGGGCCTGCTGATGGGCCTCTTCATCCTCAACGGCACGGGACAGAACCTGGTCTGGTCCATCCTGTTCCTGCTCTTCGGGATGTACTACCCGATGCTCTGGCTGAACGACCAGGTGAAGAAGCGCCACCTGCTCATCAGCCGCGCGCTGCCGTACAACCTGGACCTCCTGACGCTGTCGGTGGAGGCGGGTCTGGACTTCACCGCCGCGCTGGCCAAGGTGGTGGAGAAGGGCAAGACGGGCCCGCTTCGCGAGGAGCTGCAGCTGGTGCTCAAGCAGCTCAAGATGGGCAAGACGCGCGAAGAAGGCCTCAAGAGCATGATTGTGCGCGTGGACCTGCCGCCGCTGACGACGTTCGTCACCGCGCTCATCCAGGCGGACAAGATGGGCACGAGCTTGGGCAAGGTGCTTCGCATCCAGTCCACGCAGATGCGCATCGACCGCACGCAGCGCGCGGAGAAGCTGGCCGGCGAGGCCCCGGTGAAGATGCTCTTCCCTCTCATCGCCTGCATCTTCCCGACGGTGTTCATGGTGCTCTTCGGGCCCATCGTGTTCCAGTTCTTCTTCGGTGAGCTCGCGTAGGGGATGGTCCTCTGCCGATCCTCCTCTCCATCACCAAGGGGCTCCAGCAGGGCAGGGAGCTCGTCTTCGAGCAGGCCGAGGTGAATATCGGTCGGACGTCGGAGAACGACCTGGTGTTGCATGACCATGGCGTCTCCCGTCTGCATGCCCGAATCATCCTGCGGGGCGGGCAGTACTTCACGCAGGACATGGGCAGCTCCAACGGGACGGCCCTCAACGGGAGCGTGCTGAAGGGCGAGCAGCTCCTGCGGGATGGGGACCGCATCGCCGTGGGCCCGGTGGAGTTCACCTTCCTGTGGGTGCCCCCGGATGGGGACGAGGACGCCACGCGTCCCATCCGCCGCAACCCACAGGCCCCGCCGCCTCCGGGTGGACTGGAGCAACAGTACCTCCCCACGGGCGAGGTGCCGCTCGTCGCGCCCGTGGCGCCGCGTCTGGTGCCAGTGCTGGCCGACGACTTCCCCGCGCTGGCTCCACCGAGCGGAAAGCGCCCGCTCGTCGCGCCCGTGGCGCCACGCCCGGTGCCGGTGCTGGCTGACGACTTCCCCGCGCTGGCCCCGCCGAGCGGAAAGCGCCCGCTCGTCGCGCCCGTGGCGCCGAGCCTTCCGGTCCTGGAGCCCCTGGTGGAGGAGCGCACCGAGGTGGCCCTCACGGCCGATCGCCTCGCGATGCTTCCAGGCCCGCCGGTGATGGAGCCCGCCGAGGAGGAGCGCACCGAGGTGGCCCTGTCCATCCGGGTGCCTCCTGTCGCCACCGCGATGCCTCCGGGGCTCATCGAGCCGTTCGCCGAGGAGCGGGAGGAACGCACGGAGCTGGCGCTGCCCACGCTCGCCGACCTCGGGCTCCTGCTGGAAGAGTCCACCGTCGACGCTGACGCCACCCGGCCGATTCGGACCCGAGCCCCGGGGACCGAGGCGCCGGTGCCAGCCCCCCTGGCGCTCGCGCCGGCCTCCCCGCCGCCGGCGCTCGTATCGGAGACGACGAAAGTCACCTCCGCTCCCGCTCCCACGGGCCCCACCGCGGCGGACCGGGCGCGCAAGCGTCGGGAGCTCGCGGGCACGCGCGCCGGACAGCTCTGGCTGTGGTGGCGCGGATTGCCGCTGGCCCGCAAGCTCCTGACGAGCACCGTGACGCTCTTCATCCTGGGGTTGGCGGGCAGCGCGCTGGCCTTCGTGTTCCTGCCAGGCGGCGTGGCCTCGGGCGGGCAGGGGGTGGAGCCGCTGACCCTGGGCGTCGAGAACGTGCCCGACTCGTTCGGTCTGGGAGAGGGCGTGCGCTGGGAGCACACCGACCAGAAGTCCTTCGACTTCCAGTTCGTCGCTCCCACCCGCGCGGTGGCCCTGCTGCACTACCAGGCCAGCGGCATCTCCAAGGAGGAGGTGTCCCTGTCCCTCAATGGCGTGAATCTCGGCTGGGTCCCCCCGGATACCACCGCCACCGCCGAGCGCGAACTGGAGCACATCCTCCCCGCCAGGACGCTCAAGCGCGGGGAGCTGAACAGCTTCGTCTTCGACAATGTGCGCAACCCCCCCGGGAACGAGACCTGGCGGGTCTGGAACCTGCGGCTGGAGGTCATCCCCGTGCCGGAGCTGCCCCCAGAGCAACTGCTCGCGCAGGCTCGGGATTATGCCTCCACGGGCAGGCGGTTCTTCGACACCAGGGGGGTGGGGGCGGAGAACCTCTTCCGGGCCTGGCAGCAGTTCCGCTTCGCGTGGCTGACCCTGGAGGCCATGGACCCGAAGCCGGACCTGTATCAGGACGTGCGCTACCAGCTCTCCCAGGTCTCCGCCGAGCTGGACCACCAATGTGCCCAGCTCATGCTTGAATTCCACCGGAGTGTGCAGTTCCGGAGCGCGAGGAAGGCTCGGGCGGCGCTGCAAGAAGTGAGCAGACGCTTCCCTACCACCGAGCATCGCTGCCACAATCTGGCCCAGGAAAAGGCGTTCGAGCACGAGCTCTGAGCTGGTGCTCTCTCTTCAGGAAGTCGGTGATTCGCCATGTCTAACGGTTCCCCTCCTGCTCGTCGCAGGCCTCCTTCCGGGACGCCCTCGGGCGGGACAGGAGCTCGCCCCGCTGCCCGCAGGACGTCTCCCGTCTCCGCTGCCCCCGCATCGGCCTCCCCCCGACTCATCTGCGTCGCGGGGCCCAAGTCAGGTGAAGAGTTCTCGCTGGAGGACGGCGAGTACGTCATTGGCCGCGCCGCGGACAACCCCATCTGCATCCCCGACACGTCCGTGTCGCGCAAGCACGTCATGGTGCGCAAGGCGGGTGCGGCGTGGATGGTGAGCGACCTGGGCTCCGGCAACGGAACGCTCGTCAATGGCGAGGCCATTGGCGAGGAGACGCCCCTGGCCAACGGGGACGTCATCACCCTGGGCGACACGGAGCTTCGCTTCGAGGACGTGGTCAACTCCACGATGATGGTGGCCACTCCGTCGCGAGGACGTACGGCAAGCGCGTCCTCCGCGTCCACCAGCCGTGGCTCGTCGCCGGCCCGTCCGCCGCCTCGCGTGGAGGGTGGCCGCGTGCGCAGCGCGCGTTCCTCCGCCATGGCGCCGCCGGACCCCGAGGTCCAGCGCAAGAAGATGCGGCTGAAGCTGCTCGCGGGCGGCGTGGTGGTGGTGCTCTTCGCCGGCCTGGGCATCGCGCGCATGCGCGTGGTGAAGGAGCAGGAGGCGCTGCTCGCCCGGAAGGGCCAGGCGGAATCCGTCCGCAAGGAGCTGAGCACCATCTTCCAGGACGCGAAGAACCTGGTGCGCGAGGGCAAGTGGGTGGAGGCCAAGGCGAAGCTCGAGGAGCTGTCCGCCTCGGCGCCCGACTACCCCGGAGTGAAGGACTATCTCCAGCACGCCGAGCGTGAGATTCCCGTGCAGGGGCGCCTCACGGATGCACGCGCCGCGCTGGCGAAGAACGAGCTGGGCAAGGCCTCCGCCTCGCTGGCCAAGGCGGGTGAGAGCCAGTTCCTCTACGAGCAGGTGAACGCGGCGAAGCGGGAGCTGTCGGAGCTGGCCGACAAGCGCACCCGCGAGGCGCGCACGGCGATGGACACCGGGCAGATCGACTCCGCGAAGGCCATCACCGACGACGTCATCAAGGCCTTCCCGGAGCACCGCGACGCCAAGCTCATCAACGAGCAGGCCGTGCAGGCCATCACCATTCGCGACACGCCCCGCGTGATTCCGACGGGCCCGGCGCCCAAGCCCTGGGAGCCCGCGGTGGAGCGCTTCCGCGACGGAGACATGTCCGGCGCCGTGGCCATCCTCAACGCGTGCATGTCGAAGAATCCGCAGTGCAAGAAGCTGCTCGCGCAGATGTCGGAGTTCAGCACGCTCTACAAGCGCCTGGAGGACCTGGACGCGAAGGGGCTCCAGAAGCTGCTGGCGCTGGACAAGGACATCACCGACGGGCGCACCAGCAAGATGGCGCGCAACGCGGGCACCCGCGCGGCGACCATCTTCTACAAGAGCGCCAGCTCGGCGAAGGCCGCGGGGCAGTGGGCTCGCGCCATGGAGTTCGCGCGGCGCACGCTCCAGGCCGACCCGAGTCATGCGGGCGCGGCGAACATCATCAGCGAGCTGAAGACGAAGGGGCGGGAGCTCTACCTCCTGGCCTACTCCCTGAAGGACGGCAGCCCGGAGGACGCGCTGCCCAAGTTCAAGGACGTGGTGGCCATGACGCTGCCGGATGACGAGTACCACGACAAGGCGAAGTCCTGGGTCGAGAAGCTCTCGCGATGAAGAAGCGCAAGGGCGCGGGCGGCGAGTCACCGCCGCCCGTCACGTTGGGTTTCCAGGGGGACCTGTTCGGTTCCTCTTCCGCATCCGCGTCCTCGGCGGTGCCTCCGTCGGCGCCGCGCGTGGTGGCGATGCCGAGGAAGTCGCCTCCGGTGGACGCTGACGGCACGGGGCTGCTGGGGCCGCTGGATGGCGCCCCCGCCGCGCCGCCCAAGCCCGAGCGCTCGGTGCTCTCCGTGGCGGAGCTGACGCGTCAGCTCAAGCAGACGCTGGAGTCGCGTTTCGCGCGCGTGCTGGTGCGCGGTGAGGTGACGGGCTTTCGCGGCGCCAACGCGCGAGGGCACTGGTACTTCTCGCTGAAGGACTCCGTCGCGTCCATCGACGCCAAGGTGTGGGCGTCGCTCGCGGGGCGGATGCGCTTCGCGCTGCGCGACGGCATGGAGGTGGTGGCCGAGGGCAGTGTCGACCTGTACGAGCCGCAGGGGCGCTACAGCCTCATCGTCACGCGGTTGGAGCCGGTGGGGGAGGGCGCGCTGGCGCTCGCCTTCGAGCAGCTCAAGGCGCGTCTGGCGGCCGAGGGGCTCATCGGTGACCGCCGCGTGCGGCCTCCGCGGCCGTTGCCCTTCCTGCCCCAGCGCATCGGCGTGGTGACGAGCCGCACGGGCGCGGCGCTCCAGGACTTCCTGCGCGTGCTGCACTCGCGCAACCCCCGGTTGAGCGTGCTGCTGGCGGACGCGCGCGTGCAGGGCGAGGGCTCCGCGCCGGAGGTCGCCCGGGCGATTGCGCGGCTTGCGCGCGCCGACGTGGACGTCATCGTGGTGACGCGCGGCGGTGGCTCGGTGGAGGACCTGTGGACGTTCAACGAGGAGGAGGTGGCGCGCGCCATCTTCGCCTCGCCCGTGCCGGTGGTGTCGGCCATCGGCCACGAGATTGACTTCACCATCGCCGACTTCGTGGCGGACTGGCGGGCGGCCACCCCCAGCGCGGCGGCGGAGCGGCTGGCCCCCGTGCTCGCGGACCTGGAGCTGTCGCTCGCGACGCAGGCGGGGCGGCTGCGGCGGGCCATGGAGCGCCGGGTGCTGGAGCTTCGCGAGCGCCAGGGACAGCTCGCCTCCCGTCTGGATGACCCGAGGCGGGCGCTCAACCACCAGCGACTGCACCTGTCCGAGCAGGTGGAGGCGATGATGCGCGTGCTGCGGCCCGCCGTGCGCGAGCAACGCGAGTCGCTGCGGGCCTTGACGGAGCGCCTGCAGCGGGCGCGTCCCCAGGCCCGGTTGGGTGAGCAGCGCGCGCATCTGCTGAAGCTGGCCCGGCGACTGTCGGAGGCGGCGCGCGCGGGGGTGGCGACAAGGCAGGCGACGCTGGCGACGGCGCGGCTCGGGTTGGAGCGGGCCTCGCCGACGGCGCTCGTCTCCCGCGAGCATGCCCGCCTGGCGGCGCACCAGGCGCGGCTGCGGGCGCTCCAGCAGGGGACGCTGGCGGATGCGCAGCGGCGTTTCCAGACTCTGGAGGGTCGACTGGACGCGATGAGCCCGCTGAAGGTGATGTCGCGCGGCTATTCGGTGGTGTTCCGTCAACGCGACGGTGGGGTGGTGCGTTCCGCGGCGGACGTCGAGGTGGGAGAGCGCCTGGGCATCAAACTCGCGGCGAACGGGGCGAAGACGCTGGGCGGATGTGAAGAAGTCGAAGCCACTGTCACGTTGGTGAAAGGGCCGGTGGACTGCTAACGGGCCACCCTCTAGAGTCCCGCGCCCCGAACGGGGAGGTGGAAGGCTGTGGCGAAGGCGGACAAGGCGTCCAAGGCGGACAAGGCGGCGGAGGGCGAGGTTCCTGGCCAGTACGGGGACGTCGTGTCCCGGCTCGAGGAGACGGTGGGCCGGCTGGAGAGCGGCAATCTGTCACTGGAGGATTCGCTCAAGGCGTTCGAGGAAGGCATCCGGCTGGTACGCCGGGGTGAGAAGCTGCTGACGGAAGCGGAGCAGCGCATCGAACAACTGCTCCAGGATGAGGACGGCAACGACGTGGTGGCACCGCTGTCGGTGTCAGCTCGTCCCGCCGCCCAGGCGGCTCCCCGGGCGCCCGCACCCCGGCCTCCTCCCGAGGATGACGTCCCGTTCTAGGTCGTGCGGGACGCGCACACCGGCATGTCGAAGCCGAAAATCACCATCGTCGACGATGACCGCGACACGCGGGAGCTGCTCGCCGCGGCCCTCGAGGACGAGGGTTTCGAGGTGACGCTCGCGGCCAACGGCCTGCGGCTCATCGCCTCGCTGCAACTCCACCGTCCCCAGGCCATCCTCCTGGACGTCAACATGTCCTGGATTGATGGCTTCGAGCTGTGCAAGGCGGTGAAGAAGAACGAGCACTTCCGGGACATCCCCATCATCTTCATCAGCGGGCGGGGAGACTCCGAGGACAAGCGGCGCGGTCGCGAGGTCGGCGCCGCGGACTATTTCGTCAAGCCCCTGGACACGGACAAGCTCGTCCGGCGCATTCGTGAGCTGGTGCCTCCGCCCGCTCCCTAGTATCTCACCGGCGCAAGGAGCACCGACCCATGGCCCACTTCGACCTGGATACGTTCCTGCGCACCCAGCACGCGCGGGTGGAATCGCTGTTGCTCGAGCGCGTGGAGCGGCTCGCTTCTTCTGGCGCGCCGCCTCGGCTGGTGGAGGCCATGCGCTACTCGCTGCTCGCGGGAGGCAAGCGCCTGCGGCCCGTGTTGTGCCTAACCTTCGCGGACACGGTGGCGCGCGCTTCGCTGATATCTCCCCTGTCCGGTGACGCGGCGTGCGCCCTCGAATACGTCCACACGTACTCGCTGGTGCATGACGACCTGCCGGCCATGGACGACGACGACTTCCGTCGCGGAAAGCCCACCAACCACAAGGTGTACGGCGAGGCGATGGCCATCCTCTCCGGCGACGCGCTGCTGACGGAGGCCTTCGCGATGCTCGCGGACGGGCCGGAGCCCGTGCGGGGCGCGCTGTGCCGGGAGCTGGCGATGGCCTCGGGGGCCGTGGGCATGGTGGGGGGGCAGGTGCTGGACACCGCCGAGGACCGTCCCGCCGTCCTGGACTACCTGGTGCGGCTGCACCGGATGAAGACGGGGGCGCTCATCCGCGCGGCGTGTCGCATGGGCACGCTGGCCGGTGGCGGGGATGCGGAGGCGCTCGTCCGCGCGCAGCTCTACGGGGACGCGGTGGGGCTGGCCTTCCAGATAGCGGACGACGTGCTGGATGTGACGGCCACGCAGGAGCAGCTCGGCAAGCCGGCGGGCGCGGACGCGGAGGCCGGGCGCCATACGTTCCCCGCCGTGGTAGGGCTGGAGGCCTCTCGCCGCATGGCGGAGGAGCAGGTGGCCCTGGCGGTGGAGGCGGTGCGCCCGCTCGAGGGTGAGGATGGTCCGCTGGCGGCGCTCGCGCGCTATGTGGTGGAGCGGAAGTCCTGATGCCGAGGTTGCTGGAACGCATCGCCTCACCGACAGACATGCGGGCGCTTCCCGAAGCGGAGCTGCCACGGCTCTGCGAGGAGCTCCGCGAGGACATCATCTCCATCTGCGGGAGGGTGGGCGGCCACCTGGGCGCCTCCCTGGGCGCGGTGGAGCTCATCGTCGCGCTGCACCGAGTCTTCCACTCGCCCACCGACGCCCTCCTCTTCGACGTGGGCCACCAGACGTACGCGCACAAGCTGCTCACCGGGCGGCGCGAGCAGATGCACACGCTGCGGCAGGCCGGCGGCGTGGCGCCCTTCCTGGACCCGCGTGAGAGTCCGCATGACGCGCTGCTGGCGGGGCACTCGTGCACGGCCGTGTCGGCGGCGCTGGGGCTGCTGGAGGGCCGCAGGATGATGGGCCACCGGGGCCACGTGGTGGCGGTGCTCGGGGATGGAGGCCTCACCGGAGGTCTGACTTTCGAGGGCCTCAACAACGCGGGAGGCAGTCACCTGCCGCTCGTCGTGGTGCTCAACGACAACCAGATGTCCATCAGCGCCAACGTGGGCGCGATTCCCTCGCTGTTGCGCACCCGAGGCGCTCGCGACTTCTTCCAGGGACTGGGCTTCACCTACCTCGGACCGGTGGATGGGCATGACCTGGGCGCGCTGATGCATGCGCTTCGAGAGGCCCGCGCGTCGTCCCGTCCGGTGGTGGTCCACGCGCTCACGCTCAAGGGCAAGGGCTTCCCTCCCGCGGAGGCGGACGCGCAGACGCGCGGCCATGCGATGGGCCCGTACGAGTGGCGCGACGGCAAGCTGGTGCGCTCGCGCGGCGGCCACCGCACGTACAGCGAGGCGCTCGCCTTTGCTCTCGAGGAGGCGATGGAGCGGGACTCGCGCGTCGTGGCGGTGACGCCGGCGATGCTGGAGGGCTCCGCGCTCAATGCCCTCAAGGCGCGCTTCCCGGACCGCGTCCATGACGTGGGCATCGCCGAACAACACGCCGTCACCTTCTGCGCGGGGCTCGCCGCCGCGGGTGCTCGTCCCGTGTGCTGCATCTACTCCACGTTCCTGCAGCGCGCGTACGACCAGATCATCCACGACGTGTGTCTGCCGGGCCTGCCCGTCGTCTTCGCGGTGGACCGCGCGGGACTGGTGGGCGCGGATGGCGCCACGCACCAGGGAACCTATGACGTGGCGTCGCTGCGTCCGCTCCCGGGGCTCGCGTTGTGGGCGCCCGTGGTGGGGGAGGACTTCGGCCCCATGCTCGCCACCGCGCTTCAGGCGCCGCATCCCTCCGTGCTCCGCTTCCCCCGGGGCACGCTTCCCGCGTTGCCGCCCGAGGTCCGGGTGGAGGACGCGCCGGTGCGGGGAGCCCGGTGGCTCGTGCGCGCCGAGCGCCCGGAGTTGACGTTGGTGACGCTGGGTCCACTGGGGCTGGCCGCGCTGGAGGCCGCGAGGCACGAGCCTCGTTGGAGCGTGCTCGACGCGCGGGGCCTCTCGCCACTGGACGAGGTGGCGCTGCTGGAGGCCGCCTCCCACGGCCCCGTCGTCGTGGCGGAGGAGGGGACGGCGCGAGGGGGCCTGGGCAGCGCGGTGCTGGAGCTCTACGCGGAGCGCGGTGTCGCCGCGCGGGTGCGGGTGCTGGGCATGCCGGACGCCTTCGTTCCCCATGGAGACGCGCGGGTGCAGCGCGCGGAGCTCGGGCTGGACGCGGCGGGCCTCCGGCGGGCCGCGCTGGCGCTGCTGGGGAGGAGCGAACCGTGAAGCCTCGCAAGGAGCGGGTGGACGTGCTGGTGGTGGAGCGTGGACTGGCCGAGTCGCGCACCAAGGCCCAGGCGCTCATCCTCGCCGGGCTGGTGGTGGTGGATGACCAGCGCGTGGACAAGCCCGGCTCCCTGATTCCCGTGGAGGCCGAGCTGCGCCTCAAGGGCGAGGTGCTGCCGTACGTCTCTCGCGGGGGACTGAAGCTGAAGGGGGCCATCGACCACTTCAAGCTCGACGTGCGAGGCAAGGTGGCCGCCGACATCGGCGCGAGCACGGGAGGCTTCACCGACTGCCTGCTCCAGCATGGCGCGGTGCGGGTCCACGCCATCGACGTGGGGTACGGCCAGCTCCACGAGAAGCTCCGGAAGGATGACCGGGTGCGCTCGCGTGAGCGCGTCAACGCGCGCTACCTGACGGACGAGGACCTGCCGGAGAAGGTGGGCGTCATCGTCATCGACGTGAGCTTCATCTCGCTCACCCAGGTGCTGCCCTCCGTGCTGCGCTTCCTGGAGCCGGGCGGGCTGCTGGCCGCGCTGGTGAAGCCCCAGTTCGAGGTGGGGCCAGACCGGGTGGGCAAGGGGGGCGTCGTGCGGGACGCCGTCGCGCGCCAGGATGCCATCGACACCGTGACGGCCTTCGTGCGCGAGCAGGGCCTCACCGTGCGCGGATTGATGGACTCCCCCGTGCCGGGGCCCGCTGGCAACGTCGAAGCGCTCCTCGTCGCCGAGCGGCCCTGAGTCCGCCCGGCGCGAGTTCGAAGGCCGCTACGGCCGGGCGCTGCGATACTGCGACGACGGCTGGAGCTGGAGCAGCTTGAGCCCCGTGCGCATCCAGAGCCGGTTCGTGTCGTCGAAGGCGGCGCCCATGGAGACGGGCACCTGGTAGCGGAACAGCTCCCGGCCCTCGGCCACGCTGCCCGCTGTCTGGTCCACGCCCACCAGCTCCACCGGCAGCGTCACCGTCTGTCCCTGGGCTTCGGGCCCGTTGAGGAAGAACAGGTCCGTCGAAGGGGCGGGCGCCGGCAGCAGGTACTTCACGTGGAGCGCGCCGTTGGCGTCCACCGAGCGGTTCTCCCGGTTGCGGATGACGCCCGTGGCGTTGTCCAGCAGCCACACGCGCTGGGTCGTCGCGGCGGCGACGCGGTTGCCGTTGGCGTAGGTGGAGATCTGCGTCACCTGGCCGGTGAGCACGTCCGTGGCCCACCTCGATGCGCCGCCGTTGCAGCCCGGCAGGTTCGAGATGCACGCGATGACCTGCGACTTGTTCTCGGGCAGGGCGAAGCCCAGGTACAGGATGCTGCCATCCGGGCTGAAAGAGCCCACCGGAAGCGGTGTGGCGGCGTTGGCGTTGAGGATCTCCTTGACCACGACCTCCGAGATTCGCGTCCCGTTCGCCGCGTTCGTTTCGGCATCCAGCTCCTCGACGACGACGTCCGCGCGGTTCCCGCTGTAGGCGATATGGCTGGCGACCAGCACCTTGCCGGTGCCCGTCACCAGGAGCTGGCCGATGGGGTCGTTGACGGAGATGTCCCGCTTGTAGGCCCACCGGGTGACGCCGATACCCAGGCCGTCCGTGGTGGCGTGGGAGACGCGTTGGATGATGCCCGTCCGGGTGCGGATGATGGCGTCACCATTGGGCATCACGGACAAGTCGTTGACCGCGACGTCGATGGGCGTGCGCGACGAAACCTTGAAGTCGTCGGCGAGGGCGAACGCGCCGTAGCCCGGCGTCCAGACCCACCGCTTGCGAGAGGTCGGGTTGCGCGGGGTGATGACCGTGGACGCATTGCAGACGGTGGGGGACTGGAGCACGGTGGCCCCTCCACCCGCCGAGTTGTGGCGGTACATCGTCTCCAGGCCGCCCGTGGTCGTCTTGGCGCAGCTCAGGAACGTCATCTGGCTGCCGGTGCCGTCGATGGCCAGCGGGGTGGAATAGACTTGGAGGCCCTGGGGATCATCCACCGCCCGGGCCACGGGGAAGAACGTGGCGGGCTGGGGCAGGGAGGTGTTCTTCCGCCCGTCATCGCACACCACCTCCGCGGTGAGCGACAGGCTGGCGGCGATTCCCACCAGCGGGTTGGCGTAGGGGATATCGGCGGCCAGCAGCTCCACCGTGGTCGCCCCGCTCGCGTACGGGAACGCCTTCAGGAAGGTGGTCCGGTCGTACACGTTCAGCGTGGCGACCTTCTCACAGCCGGACACGTTGACGATGAGCGGGAGGGCCGTCCCCGCGAGGTTCCCCTCGGGGACCGTCAGGTTGACCTGGGGGGGATCCGGCGTGGGCGGCGGTGGGTCATTGCCGCAAGCGGTGGCCAGGCCGGAGACGAGTACGAGGGCGGTGCGCCATGCACGCCGAGTCACGGAGGGGTGGAGCATGGCGCCGCACTCTATCTCGCTCGCACCATTCCCGGCATCATCCCCCTCCGAAACGCCCCCGGAACCCCCGTCCGCGTCGATTGCCGCCCTTGACGGGCTCGTGACGTGATAGCGGCCGGGTGTCCGTGCGCGGAGGTCAGGTAAATCCGCGAAGCCAGGGCAACACGGAACCGGGTGGGAGCAAGCGATGACGGCCGGCAGGATGCTTGAATGGACGGCGCCCGACCGGGCGACCGGTGCTCGTGCGCGGTGGGCCTGGGAAGGTTCTGCCGCCTGCGCTGTTTTGCGCGCCCATTTCCCCCGGCGCCCGCCCGGAGCACCTTCGCCGTGCCTGCGGGAAAGCCACGATGGGCATGACGCCTCCGCGGTACCACTCACAGTTACCGCCGTCTCCGGATGTGCGCCGCTCTGGCCCACGGACGTGATCAGCGGCATGATCGGGATCCGAACCATGAACCCTTACGCACTCAACGGGTTTTTGCAGCCTCCCCATCGAGTCCCGGTCCGGGATTCGTCGGCGCGAGGTTCACTGTGAGAGTCGAGATGCAGGCGGATCAGCGTGGACGCGTTCTGGTGGTGGCCGGGAAGGAGTCCGGCGACGCCTTGATGGAGCGGCTGACCGCGAGCGGCTACCACTGCGCGTCGACCGAGCGGGAGAGCGGGCTGGCCGAGGTGGCGGACGCGCTGCAGCCGGAGGTCGTCCTGCTGTCGGTGACGGCGAAGCGCGCGGCGGAGCTGCTGGAGTCCCTGCGTCGGGTGGAGCGCCTCCAGCGGTTGCCGGTGCTGGTGGACCTGGGCCGCAGCCGGTCCGCGGAGGCCTTCAAGCGCCTGGCGGTGGACGACTGGATTCGCGGCGCGGATGAAGTCGTACCCCGGCTGGAGGCCGCGCTGCGGGCGGGCCGGCTGCGAGACAGGGAGGAGCGCGTCCGCCTGCGCATGGGGATGCTGCTGGAGATCACCCAGGCGGCCACCAGCTCGCTGGAGCTGGAGGAGATCCTCCGCATCGCCGTGGACAAGGTGGGGCGTGTCACCGGGACGGACCGGTGCTCGGTGGTGCTGGTGGAGGGAAGCCATGCCCGCACGGGCAGGGTGGTGGCGACGCAGGAGGACCCGAGCCTCGTGCAACTGGACATCGAGGTGGCGCGCTATCCGGAGCTGCGCCGCGCCCTGGAGACGCGGGAGCCGGTGCTCATCGAGGAGGCGCAGCGGGATCCGCTGATGGCGGAGGTTCGCACGTCGCTCGTGCCGCTGGGCGTGAAGTCCATCCTGGTGCAGCCGCTCATCTGTCAGGACGACCTGTTGGGCGCGCTGTTCTTACGCGTCTCGCGCATGGACGCGTCCTTCGGGCGCGACGAGCAGGAGTTCACCCAGGCCGTGGCCGGCGTGCTGGCCAACTCCATCCGCAACGCGCGGCTCCACACCGCGGTGAAGAAGAAGCGCGAAGACCTGGAGATGGCCTACGTGGAGCGCTACCACGAGCTGCTCGAGGCCAACCGCCGGCTCAAGGAACTCAACCGCCTCAAGGATGAGATCATCGCGGTGGTGAGCCACGACCTGCGAGCCCCGCTCCAGGTGCTGCTGGGCCATGGCCGGCTCCTCCTGGAGGGACCGCTGGAGTCCCAGCAGAAGCAGTCCGCCGAGGCGATGATTCGCCAGGGCAAGAAGATCCTCGGCCTCGTCGAATCGCTGCTGGAGAAGGGCAAGGGCGAGGCGGCGCGGCTGTCCATCGAACCGCGCGTGCTGGACGTGGCGCAGCTGTGCCGCGACGCCGTCAACGAGCTGGAGATTCTGGCCGCCGAGCGCGGCGTGTCGTTGCGCGCGGACTGCCCCGACAGCCTGATGCTCATCGGCGACGAGGTGAAGCTGCACGAGGTGCTGCAGAACCTCATCACCAACGCCATCCACCATGCGCGGGACGCGGGCGAAGTCGTGGTGTCCACCCGCCGCCTGGGTCGTCCGGACGGTGACGCGGCCAAGGTCTGCGTGCAGGACGACGGCGTCGGCATCCCCCAGGACGAGCTGCACCTGGTGTTCGACCGCTACCGGCACGGTGGCAAGGGCACGGGGCTGGGGCTCGCCATCTGCAAGGAGTTCGTGGAGCTGCACGGCGGGGAGATCTGGGCGGAGAGCCCGCCGGAGCATGGCTGCCTCTTCGTCTTCACGCTGCCGCTCGCGCAGGAGGCGCCGCGCAATCCGCGTCCGCCCGTCGCGGCGACCAACGTGCACGAGCAGCCGCGCGTCCTGGTGGTGGAGGACGAGCCGGAGATCGCCGCCGTGCTGTCGGAGGTGCTGCGCTCGAAGTACCGCGTGGAGGTGGCGCGCGACGGCGCGGAGGGCCTGGCCCGGGCGCGTGCCCAGCGGCCGGACCTGATTGTCATGGACGTCTTCCTGCCCAAGTTGGACGGCCTGGACGCGGCCATGGCGCTGAAGTCGTCGTCCGACACGGCGCACATCCCCGTCATCCTGCTGTCCGCGCACCAGGGCGTCGCGGAGAAGGTCCGCGCGCTCAACCTGGGCGCCGTGGACTACATGAGCAAGCCGTTCAACGCGGTGGAGCTGCTCAACCGCACGGACCGCGCGCTCAAGCTGCGTCAGGGTGAGCGTGAGAACCAGGAAGGCTCGTCGCTCCAGCGTCGCACGGGAAGCGACCCGGCCACGGGCCTGCATGACCGGCGTGGCCTGCTGATGCGGCTGGAGCAGGAGCTGGCGCGCAGCCGACGCTACCACCGGGCCCTGAGCCTGGCGGTGCTCCGGCCGGACCGTCCGGTGGATCCGGTGCCCGCCAACATCGCGGACGTCATTCGCAAGCGGGTGCGTCACCCGGATGCCATCTCCCACCTGGGCGGAGGCGTCTTCGTCGTCGTCCTGCCCGAGTGCAACGCGGAGGCGGCGCGCAACGTCATCGGCCGGCTGATGCCGGATGTGGAGAAGGCGACGGACACCGAGTACCGCTCGGCGGTGGCGGACGTGAGCCAGGACAGCGACCCGGTGGAGAAGCTGCTGGAGAAGCTGGGCGCGCCGCCCCCCGCGGCGAGCTGAGGCACCTGCACGCGGGCCGGGGCCGCGCTAGACTTCGTCTCGCGTGAGCCCCTCTCGCCTCCTCGCCGTCGTGCTGCTTGTCGCCCTGTGGGGGCCCGGAGCCCTCGCGGCGGCCCCTCCGTCCAAGCGCCCGCGCGTGGACCGCGAGGCGATGCGCGAGGCCATGGACGACGCGGCGGCCTCGGACGAGGGGGCGTTCTCCTCGTCCGCGAGCTACTCCCAGTACCTGCGCTCGCGGCTGCTGCACCATGCGGGGGACCATCGCGGCGCCGTGGACGCGCTGCGGCTGGCCCTGGCCACCGATGACGGCCACCCGCTGCTGCTTACCCGGCTGGCGGAGGAGTACGCCCGGCTGGGGGACTTGGACAAGGCGGAGCAGGAGCTGCGCCGCGCGGTGGAGCGCTCCTCCGCGTACTACCCGGCCCACGTCCTGCTGGGCCGCGTGCTGCTGGAGTCGGGCCGCTTCACCCGAGCGCGCCTGCACCTGCGCCGGGCCATCGCCCTCAAGCCCCGCGAGCCAGAGGCCTACCTCGTCCTCGCGCAGCTCTACATGGAGTCCGGCGCCTCGGGCGAGGCGGTGAAGGTGGTGGAGTCCCTCGCGCGGGCGCTGCCGGGCGAGGCCTCGGGCTATCGACGTCTGGGGCTGGCCCTGGCCGAGCGCGGTGACACGCACCGGGCCGAGCGCCTGCTGACGGAGGCCGCCTCGAGGGACCCCGGTGACGTGGAGGTGCTGGGCACGCTGGCGAAGCTCTACGAAGAGACGGGGCGGCCCGGGCGCGCGGAGGAGACGCTGGCCCGGGCCCTGGAGCGCGAGCCGGACAGCCAGGAGGTGTTGATGGCCGCGGGCCGCTCGGCGCTGAAGGCGGGCTCCGTGGTGCGGGCCCGGGCCTACTTCGACCGGCTCCTGTCGCTCTCCGGCGAGCCCGAGACGGCGGTGCGGGTGGCCTTCAGCTACCTGGCCGAGCGCGAACCCTCGGCCGCCGTGGAGGTGCTGGAGTCCGCCCGCGCGGCCAGCGGCGACGAGCCCCGGCTGGCCTACTACGCGGGCCTGGTGCACGAGCGGCTGCGGCGCTTCGCCGAAGCGGCGGAGGCCTTCGAGGGAGTGCCCGAGAGCTCCGACGTCTTCGCCGATGCCCGCGTGCGCCGCGCCCGGTGCCTGTCGCTCGCGGGGCAGCACCCCCGGGCCCTCGCGCTCTTGCGCGCCGCGCTCCAGGAGGCTCCGTCGGACCTGGAGGTCCGTGCCCAGTACGCCCGCGCGCTGGAGCGCAGCGGGGCGTCCGCGCGAGCCGAGTCCGTGCTGAAGGAGGGGTTGGCGCGGGGCTCCTCCGCCGCGCTGTATGACGCGCTCGCCGGCACGCTCCAGCGCCAGAACCGGGGCGCGGAGGCCCTGGCCCTGCTTCGCGAGGCCGTGACGCGCGCGCCGAAGGACCAGGCCCTCTTGTACGTGCAGGGCGCCGCCTTCGAGCGCCAGGGGGACCTGGTCGGGGCGCAGGCGCGCATGCGGGCCGTGCTGGAAGTCGAACCGGACCATGCCGCCGCCCTCAACTTCCTGGGCTACCTGCTGGCGCAGACGGGCCGGGACTTGGACGAGGCGGAGCGGCTGGTGCTCCGCGCGCTGGAGCTGCGTCCCGACAACGGCGCCTTCCTGGATTCCCTGGGCTGGGTCTACTTCCGGCGGGGGGACTACCCGCGCGCGGTGGAGGCGCTGGAGCGCGCGTCGTCGCTGGCGCCGGACGAGCCGGTCATCCTCGAGCACCTGGGGGACGCCTACCAGCGCGCGGCTCGGAGCGCGGATGCCGCGGGTGCATGGCGCCGGGCGCTGGAGGTGTTGTCGTTGGACCCCGAGTCCGCCGAGCCCCCCGGGCAGCGGGAGGCGCTGGAGCGCAAGCTCAAGGCGCTATCCATGGGTGCGGCGGGCCGCTAAGTTGCTGGGCCTATGGCTCGCCACGACGAGGGCTATTTCACTGGCCGGGATGGAACGCGGCTGTTCTGGAAGACGCACCTTCCGGACGCGGAGCCGCGAGCGCATGTCGCGGTGGTGCACGGCTATGGCGACCACTTCGGCCGCTATCAGTACGTGACGGACGCGCTGCTGGCGGACGGCTTCGCGGTGCACGGCTTCGACTACCGGGGCCACGGCCGCGCCGAGGGCCGGCGCGCGTACAGCGAGAAGTGGCAGTACTACGTGGACGACCTGGAGGTCTTCTGGGAGCGGGTGCGCGCTGCCGCCGGTGGCAAGAAGACCTTCGCGCTCGGCCACAGCCACGGCGGGCTGATGGCGGCGCACTGGGCCGGTGGCCGCAAGGTGGAGGGCCTGTCCGGGCTGGTGATGTCAGGCCCCTACTTCAAGCTGGCGTTGACTCCGCCCGCCGTGAAGGTGATGGCGGCACGCGCGGTGGGTTCACTGGTGCCTTGGCTGGGCTTGTCGTCGGGACTGAAGGTCGAGCAGCTCACCGCGGACCCGGAGGTGCAGCGCGCCACCCGGGAGGACCCGCTCTACCTGACCATCGCCACGCCTCGCTGGTTCATTGAATCCACCCAGGCCCAGGCGGAGGCGATGCTCTTGGCGCCGAAGATTCAAGTCCCGCTGTTCGTGCTCTGCGGAGCGGACGACGGGGTGGCGGCGCCGGCGGCGGCGCGGGAGTTCTTCGAGACGGCGGGCTCGGCGGACAAGAAGTTCAAGGAGTACCCCGGCATGCGGCACGAGCCGCTCAACGAGGTGGGGCGCGCCGAGGTGTTCCGGGATATCTCCGGCTGGATCTCCGCGCATCTCTGACATAATCAAAGCGCTCGGCTCCTCGGAAGGAGCGGGCTCTGGGTGAGGTCACCGCATGGCAACGGGTGAAACGGGCATCATCGGTAAGGGCATCGTCATCAAGGGGAACCTCACGGGCGGAGGGGACCTTGTCATCGAAGGACGGGTGGAGGGGCAGATTGCCCTGAAGAACCACCTCACCATCGAGAGCACCGGCAAGGTGCAGGCGGACATCCGCGCCGAGGAGTTGACCATCAACGGCGAGGCGAGCGGCAACATCGACGCCTCGACTCGAGTGGCCATCAACGCTTCGGCCAAGGTGGCCGGCGACATCAAGGCGCCTCGCATCGTCATCGAGGATGGCGCCGTGTTCAACGGCTCCATCGAGATGGACGTCCGGCTGCCAGACGACATCTGAAGCTCACGCCGCGGCGCTGACGGCGCGGCACACACCTTTCTAGAGGGCGGACAACACTCATGGCGAATACGGTCATTGGTTCGAGCATCGTCATCGACGGAGAGATTTCCGGCGACGAGGACCTGGTCATCCAGGGCACCGTGAAGGGGAAGATCTCCCTCAAGGAAAGCCTCTACGTCGAGGGAAGTGGCGTCGTCGAGGCGGACATCGAGACGCAGAACGTGGAGATCGCCGGCCGGGTGACGGGCAACATCGTCGCCAGCGACAAGGTCGAGCTGAAGACGGACTGCCGCGTGGTGGGCGACATCAAGGCGCCCCGCATCCTCATCGCCGATGGTGCCTCCTTCAAGGGCAACGTCGACATGGACATGAAGGAGCGCTGATTCGTGGCCACCCCGAAGGAGTTGAGCGGTAGCAACGACGTCAACAACACCGTGGTGGGGCCTTCCATCCTCATCAGCGGTCGGTTGACGGGCGATGAGGACCTCACCGTCCGGGGCCGCGTGGAGGGCGAGCTGACGCTCAGCCGTACCCTCATCGTCGAGCCGTCGGGCGTGGTGAAGGCGAACGTGGCGGTGCGCAACGCCATCGTCAGCGGCGTGGTGGTGGGCAACATCAACGCCACGGAGAGCGTGGAGCTGACCCGTGAGGGTCGCATGGTGGGCGACATCCACGCCCCTCGCGTCATCATCGTGGACGGCGCCAGCTTCCGCGGCCGTGTCGACATGGGTGACGTGGAGCCCGGCCGCCTGCCGTCGCAGCGCCCCGTGGTGGCCCGTCCGGCCGCCCCGGTGACGCGTCCGTCCAC
>NZ_JABXEM010000104.1:0-34165 GCF_013372595.1 Myxococcus sp. AM011 | reverse complement strand
ACCCTCCTCCTGCCGCACCACCACCACCGCGTCCTTCACCCCCGGCAGCGCCTTCAACGCCACCTCCACCTCGCCTGGCTCCACGCGGAAGCCGCGCACCTTCACCTGCCCGTCCACGCGCCCCAGGAACTCAAGGTTCCCGTCCCCCAGCCATCGCGCCTTGTCCCCCGTGCGGTACAGCCTCGCGCCCGGTTCGTCACTCAGTGCATCTGGGATGAACCGGTCCGCGGTCAGCTCCGCGCTCTCCCAATACCCGTGCGCGAGACTCGCGCCCCCGACGAACACCTCTCCCACCACACCCACGGGACTCGGAGCGCCCCGCTCGTCGAGCACGTACACCTTCACGTTCGAGATGGGCACGCCGACGGGCGGCAGCGCGGGCCATGTCCCGGGCGGGCCTTGAGCCCTCCAGGCCGTGACGACATGGGCCTCCGAGGGGCCGTATTGGTTCTCCAGCACGCAGCCAGGAAGCCGCTCGAAGAAGGACACCAGCGCGGGTGTCACCTGCAACTGCTCACCGGCCGTCACCACTTCGCGCAGCGGCGGCAGCACGGCCTCGTATTGCGCCACCTCGCACAACGCCTGGAGCGCCACGAAGGGCAGGTACAGCCGCCCCACGCCGTGGGTCACCATGCGATGCAACAGGGCCACCGGGTCCCTTCGCGCCTCCTCGCCCACCAGCAGCACCGTGCCGCCCAGGCACCACGTTCCGAACATCTCCTGGAACGACACATCGAAGTTCAGCGAGGCGAACTGAAGCGTCGTCGCCCCAGGGTCCACCGTGCGCGCGAGCAACCAGCGCAGCATGTTCCCCACCGCGCGATGAGACATGAGGATGCCCTTGGGCCGCCCCGTGCTCCCTGACGTGTAGACAAAGTAGCAGGGAGTCTCCGGCGAGAGCGGAACAGCGGGAGCATGAATGGGCCTCGCCTCAATCCGCCCCGCCTCCTCTTCCAGGCGCACCCGACGCGTCCCGGCGCGCTCGGGCAACGCTCGCTCCAACGCGCCGTGCACGAGCACCACGGGCGCACCCGTGTCCTCCAACATCTGCTCCAGGCGCTGCGACGGATAGCTCGGGTCCAACGGGAGGAAGGCCGCGCCGGCCTTCAGCGTCGCCAGCACCGCCACCGGCATCTCCAGGGACGCACGCTCCAGGCACAACCCCACCGTGCCCCCCGGCCGAACACCCAACCCCAGCAGGTGATGCGCGAGCTGATTCGCGCGCCGCTCCAGGCTCGCGTACGTCAGCGACGACTGTCCGTCCGTCACCGCCACCGCGTCGGGCGAGCGCGACACCTGCGCTTCGACCCACGCGTGCATCAAACCGGGCATGACACTCGAATCCGCGCGGCCACTCCACTCACGCAGCAGTGCGCGCCGCTCCGACTCATCCAACAACGGCATGTCGCCGACGCGTCGCCCCGGGTCCGCGAGCAGTCCCTCCAGCAGCGTCACGTAGTGAGTCGCCATCCGCCGCAGGGTCGCCTCGTCGAACAGCGCCTGGTTGTATTCCCAGATGCCGACCCAGCCCTCGGCCGTCTCGCGCAGGAAGAACGTCAGGTCGAACTTCGCCATGCCGTAGTCGAAGACCACCTGGCTCGCCGCGAGCCCCGGCAGCGACGGCAGGGCGCGCGGTCCCTCGATGACGAACATCACCTGGAACAGCGGCGAGCGGCTCAAGTCCCGAGCCGGCCGCATCGCCTCCACCAGCGTCTCGAACGGAACGTCCTGGTTCGCGTAGGCCCCCAGACACAGCCGACGCACCCGCCCGAGCATCGCCCGGAACGACTCCTCCCCATCCACGTCCAGACGCGGCGCGAGCGTGTTGACGAAGAAGCCGATGAGGTTCTCCAGCTCGCGCCGGTTCCGCCCGGAGATGGGCATCCCCACGACGACGTCCCGCTGGCCGCTGTAGCGCGACAGCAGCACCTGGAAGCACGCCAGCAACAGCATGAACGGCGTCACGCCCTCGGCGCGAGACTGGGCCTTCACCGCTTGCGAGAGCGACGGCGACAGGGGCAGCGCCACACTGGCGCCCCGGAACGTCTGCACTGGCGGCCTCGGCCGGTCCACGGGCAGCTCCAGCGCGGGCGAGGCTCCCTCCAGCAGCGCCTTCCACCACGCGAGCTGCGACTCCAGTACCTCGCCCTTCAACCACTCGCGCTGCCACAGCGCATGGTCCGCGTACTGCACAGGCAACACGGGCAACATCGGCGAGCGGCCCTCGGTGAAGGCGCCATACAGCTCGCGCAGCTCGCGCTCCATCACCCCCATGGACCAGCCGTCACACGAGATGTGGTGAAGCATCAGGAGCAACACGTGGTCGTCTTCGTGCACTCGCAACAGCCGCGCGCGAAGCATCGGTCCGGTACTCAGGTCGAACGTGCGCCGCGCCTCCTCCTCGGCGAGACGGAGGAGGTCCTCCTCCGCCACGACCTCCACGGACATCGTCACGGAGGCATCGGGCGCGATGCGCTGCACCGGCCTCCCGGCCTCTTCACCGAACGTGGTGCGCAGGGCTTCGTGTCGTTGCACCAGCGCCGACAACGCTCGCTGGAGCGCCGCCACGTCGAGCCGCCCCTTCAGCCGCGAGAAGAAGGGCACGTTGTAGGAGTAGCCCCCGGCGTCCACCTGCGCGAGGAACCACAGGCGCTGCTGGGCGAAGGACAACGGCGGAGGAGACTCCCTCGGAACGGGCACCAACGGGGGCAGGCTTCGCACCCTCGCCACCTCTCGCTTCACTTCGGGTGCGCTCATCACGACCCCTCCGTCCCGACAGCTATTTCAGGTTAAATCAGATTTATCAGCCTCTGAGGTCAACCACGTTCAACTCGCGCATCCAGCCATGCTCTAGTTCGGTGATGGGTGAGAACGTGTCTCATGAGCCGCCCGGCCCGACGGCCATCGCCATCATCGGGTTGTCGCTGCGTTTTCCGGGCGCTTCGGACGCACAGGGCTTCTGGTCCAACCTCATCTCGGGTGTCGACTCCGTCACGGTGCTGGACGCCGAGCAGCGCGCGAAAGCGGGCTTCCCCTCGGGCGAGGGATGGGTCGCGGCGGCGGGCGTCATCGAAGGCGCCGACCTCTTCGACGCGCGCTTCTTCGGGTACTCCCCTCGCGAGGCAGAGCAACTGGACCCACAGCAACGCCTGTTCATGGAGTGCTGTTGGGGCGCGCTCGAATCCGCGGGCCATGCCGCTCGGACCCGGCCACTGCACGTGGGCGTCTATGGCGGTGCCTCGCTCAGCACCTATCTGCTGACCAACGTCATTCCGAGCATGGAGCGGCGCTCCAGTGACTGGACGGAGAGCATCCTCGGGACTCACAGCGACTTCCTGGCGACGCGCGTGGCCTACAAGCTGAACCTCACCGGGCCGGCGCTGACGGTGCAGACGGCGTGCTCCACGTCGCTGACAGCCGTGCACCTCGCGTGTCAGGCGCTGCTCGCGGGGGAGTGCAATCTGGCGCTCGCGGGAGGCGCGGCCGTGCGTTCGCCGCAGCTCGTCGCCTACCCCACTCAGGAGGGCGGCATCTCTTCTCCCGATGGCCACTGCCGTGCCTTCGATTCCCAGGCGGCGGGCACCGTGCCGGGGAACGGTGTCGGCGTCGTGCTCCTCAAGCGACTGGAGGATGCGCTCGCGGATGGAGACCCGATTCGCGCGGTCATCCTCGGCTCAGCGGCCAACAACGATGGCAGCAGCAAGGCGGGCTTCACCGCGCCCTCCGTCTCCGGACAGGTCGCCGCCATCAGCGATGCCCTGGCCCTGGCGGGAGTCGAGCCTCACACCATCTCCTTCATCGAGGCCCACGGCACGGGCACCCCGCTGGGAGACCCCGTCGAGGTCGCCGCGCTCAAGCAGGTCTTCCGAGGCGTTGCACCGGGCACCATCGGACTGGGTTCAGTGAAGAGCAACCTCGGCCATCTCGACGCGGCGGCCGGAGTGACAGGACTCATCAAGGCGGTGCTGGCGCTGGAGCACCGACAGCTTCCGCCCACCGTCCACTTCCGTCGGCCCAATCCGCTGCTGGAGCTGGAGGGCAGCCCCTTCTACATCGTGGCCGAGCCTCGACCCTGGAACAGTCCGGGCCCCCGACGCGCGGGCGTGAGCTCGTTCGGCATGGGTGGCACCAACGTGCACGTCGTGCTCGAAGAGGCGCCCACTCCGGTGAGCGACCCGCCTCGCGGAGAAGAACAACTGGTGTTGCTGTCGGCCCGGTCCGAGGCAGCGCTGGAACGCATGACCACGGAGCTGGCGGAGCACCTGGGCCACACCGAAGCCGCGCTCGCGGATGTGGCCCACACCCTTCAAGTCGGGCGCAATCGCTTCGGCTGGCGACGCTTCATCACCGCGAGCACTCGCCCGGAGACCTCCGCGCGGCTGAGTCATCGGGATGAGTCCCTTCGACCTCGCACCACGTTCGACGAAGTGGAGCGACGAAGCGCTGTCTTCCTCTTTCCGGGCGGAGGCGCGCAGCGCGTGAACATGGGCGCGGAGCTGCTCGGTGAACCCGCGTTTCGCGACGCCGTGGACCGCTGCGCCGTGCTGCTGCGTACCCCGCTCGGTGGCGACTTGCGCGAGGTGATGTTCGCGCCTCCGGAACGCTACGACTCGGCGGCTCGTGAGCTGGCGCGTCCGCTGTGGACCCAGGCGGCGCTGTTCACGTGTGACTGGGCGCTGGCACAGCTCTGGCTGTCCCGGGGCGTCCAGCCCGAGGCCCTGTTCGGCCATTCGCTGGGCGAATACGTCGCGGCCTGTCTGGCCGGCGTCTTCACGCTCGAAGAGGCGCTGGAGTTGGTCACCGCGCGCGGAAGAATCATGGAGCGGCTTCTTCCCGGCGGGATGACGGCGGTCCTCGCGCCGCTGGACCAGGTGGAATCCCTGCTGAACTCCTCGCTGTCCGTCGCGGCCATCAACACGCCTTCCGACTGTGTCATCTCGGGGCCGCTGGAGGCGCTCGATGCACTGGAGGCCACGCTCGCGGGCCAGGGCGTGGAGACGCGCCGACTGCATCTGAGCCACGCGGCGCACTCCGTCATGCTCGAACCGCACCTGGCGGACTTCGCGCGCGTGGTCTCCCGCTTCTCCCCGCGTGCGCCCAAGCTGCCCGTGGTGTCGAGCCTCACCGGACGCTGGCTCGGTGAACGCGAAGCAGCGGACCCCATGTACTGGTGCCGCCACCTGCGCGAGACAGTGCGATTCTCCGACGGACTGCACCTGCTGCTCTCCAGTGGAGACCGAGCCTTCATCGAAGTCGGCCCGGGGACGGCGCTGTCCTCGCTCGTGCGGAGGCATCCGACTCGCACGTCGCAGCCCGTGCTGTCGACCCTGGCATCCGCCTCGATGGAGCGGCCTCCGCATCCGCTCGCTTCACTGGGTGAAGCCTGGCTCGCGGGTGTCACCATCGACTGGGAGCGCTTCCGCGCTGGAGAGCGCCGCCGACGCGTCGCACTGCCGGGCTACAGCTTCGACCGGGAGCGACACTGGATTGAGCCCGTCACGGCGACTGGGACGACGGCTCGCGCCGTGGAAGCCCGCGAAGCCGCGCGTGCCGAGGTTCAACGCGACGAGGGCTCTCATGCCGCACCTCCTCGCAATGACACGGAGCAGGTATTGCTCGAGTGTTTCAGGCTCACGTTCCATCTGGAGAACATCGGCATCCACGATGACTTCTTCGCCCTGGGCGGAGACTCACTGCTCGCCTTGCGCCTGAGTGCGCGCATCCAGGACCGCCTTGGCGCGCGGCTTCCCCTGAAGACCGTGCTGGAGTCCCCCACGGTTGCCCGACTCGCGGCGCGCATTCGCATTGGAGACGGTGCTCGCGACGCCGCGCCCACGGCCCCCAGTTGCCTCGTGCGGCTCCAGGAGGGAACTCACGGGGTGCCCGTCTTCTTCGTGCACGCAGCCGGTGGACAGGTGCTCTTCTACCGTGAACTGGCGAGACACCTCGCTCCCGAGCGACCCATGTACGGCTTCGAGTCGGTGGGACTCGAAGCGGGGGCCTCCAGCCACACCACCGTGGAGCAGATGGCGGAGCACTACCTCTCCGTCCTTCGTACCGTGCGCCCCAGAGGCCCCTACCTGCTCGTGGGCGCCTCCCTGGGTGGCACCATCGCCTACGAGATGGCGCGCCGACTGTCGGCTGAAGGCGATAGCGTGCCCCTGTGCGCGCTCCTGGACACGCCGCCACCTGGACACGTCTCCGCGGAGCTCGCGGACCAGGTCTCGCTGCTGACCTTCCGCGCGGGGAAGACGTTCACACCGTCCACCGGGTGGCCGAAGGACTTGCCCGTCGAAGAGCAGTTCCGCCTGCTCCAGGAGGAAGCAGCACGCGACGGCATCGAGCCTCCGTTCTCCGAGCTGGAATCGGCCCGCAGACAACTGGACGTGCTGCGCGCGAACACGCGAGCGTTGAGTCTCTACGTGCCGCCGCCCTGGGACGGGGGCGAGCTCCAATACTTCCGCGCCCGACAGCCACCTCCCGGTTTCCCATCCCACCCGGAGCTCGGCTGGTTGGACCTGGGCTCGGCGGCGCGCGTGGAGGTCGTCCCTGGCGACCACCACACGATGCTGCAAGCACCGCATGTCGAGGTGCTCGGAGCGAAGCTGGCACGCCTGCTGCGTTAATCCGAGCCAGGTCGTCGTCGTCGCTGCTGCGCCAGACGCTGGAGTCCCTCACGTCTGTCTCCGGCAGTCGCGACCTGACGAGGCGCCTCCGGCTCCGGGGCGGGCCCCAACTGAGCGGCGAGCGTGCGCACGGTGGAGAACTGGAGCAGCGACACCAACGGCACCTTGCGCTCCAGCCGCTCCTCCAGCTTCAACTGAAGCGACTGCAAGAGGAGCGAGTTGCCGCCCAGGTCGAAGAAGTTGTCGTCCGCGCCCACGCGGTCCAGCTTCAGGACCTCCGCCACCAGTTGGGCGAGCACCTGCTCCAGGCCCTCTCGAGGCGCGACGTAGCCACCGCTCAGCTCTGGCCGGTGCGCCTCGGGCGCGGGCAATGCCTTCCAGTCCACCTTCCCGTTCGGCGTGAGCGGCAACTCGCGCAGCATCACGAACACCGAAGGAACCCATGGCTCCGGCAACGAGCGCTTCATCCACGCGCGCAGCACATCGGCCGTCAACGGGGCCTCGTCCCTCGGCACCACATACGCCACCAACCGCATGTCTCCCGGCGTGTCTTCCCGGCCCATGACCACGGCGGACCGGACCTCCGGATGGGCCGAGAGCGCGGCACTCGCCTCCGCGGGCTCGACACGCACGCCACGAACCTTCACCTGGGCATCGGCGCGCCGCAGGTACTCGAACCTTCCGTCTTCGAGCAGCCGCACCACGTCACCCGTTCGATACAGCCGTCCCCCTTCACCATACGGGTCCGGGACGAAGCGCTCCGCCGTCAGGTCCGGGCGACCCAGGTAACCTCGCGCCAGTCCCACGCCACCGAGGTACAGCTCGCCCCAGACTCCCGTGGGAGCCAGGTTGCCCGCTTCATCCATCACCCGCACCACCACGTTGCGCAACGGCCTGCCAATCGTGGGGCGCGTTCCTGGGAAGCACTCGCCCCAGGTCGCGGCCACCGTCCCTTCCGTCGGGCCATAGCCATTGATGAAACGGCGCCCCGGGCTCCACCGTGCCACCAGCTCCGCGGTGCAGGCCTCGCCCGCCGAGAGCAGGACTCGAAGCCTGGGAAGCTCGCCCTCCGGCATCATCGCCAGGACCGATGGCGGCAGGGTCGCCACGGAGATTCGCTCGCGCGCGAGCAACTCCGCCAGCGGTCTTCCAGGCGCCATCTGCGCACGCCGGGCCAGGACCAGCGTCGCCCCGTGCAGCAGCGCGGGGAAGACCTCCGCCACGGAGGCATCGAAGCTCACCGTCGCGAACATCAACGTCCTGTCGCTCGGACCAAGACCGCCGAGCAACGAGGGGAAGGACTCCACCAGGTTCGCCGCGCCCCGGTGCGCCAGCAGCGTCCCCTTCGGTCGCCCCGTGCTCCCCGACGTGTAGATGACATACGCGAGGTTTCGCGCCGTGACTTCGGGCGCCGGCGATTCCGCGCCCACCACCAGGTCATCGAGCTCACCGATTTCATCCAGCAGTACGGTGGCCCCGGACCAGGCGAGTCGGGACCTCTCTTCCGAGCGCGACACCAGCAGAGCGACGTTCGCGTCATCCAGCATGTACGCGAGGCGCTCCGGCGGATGCTCCGGGTCCATCGGCAGGTAGGCGCCTCCCGCCTTGAGGATGGCGAGCATCGCCACTACCCAATCGAGGCTCGGCCCCAGGCACAGGCCCACCACCACGTCGGGCCTCACGCCCCGCTTGCGCAACACCGTGGCCAACTTGTGGGCTCTCCGGTCGAGCTGGGCGTAGGTCAGCGTCCGCCCCTCCATCTCCACCGCGATGGCCTCGGGCGTTCGCGCGACCTGGGCCTCGAACAACCGGTGCAGGCACTCCCCCTCGAAGGGCGCTTCGCTGCCGCCCCGCGCCAGCAACTCCCGCCGCGAGGACTCGCTCAGGAGCGGAAGGTCTCGCAGTCGTCGGCCCGGCTCGGTCACCGCGCCTTCCAGCAGACGCTCCAGGTGTTCTCCGAAGCGCTCCATGGTCGCCACGTCGTACAGGTCGCTGCTGAACTCGAGCGCTCCCTCGATACCCTCCGCGGTTTCTCGCACGCTCAGCGCGAGGTCGACCTTGGCGGCACGAAGCCCCAGGTCCACCGGGCGTTGCGCGAGGCCGGACAACGACAGGTCTCCCGAAGGCGTGTTCAAGAGCTGGAACACCACCTGGACCAACGGCGCGCGACTCATGTCGCGCTTCAGGTTCAGAGCCTCCACCAGCTTCTCGAACGGCACCTCCTGGTGCCCGAAGGCCCCCAGCACCGACTCCTTCACACGCCCCAGCATCTCCCGGAACGTCAGCTCGCCCGACGCCTCCGTCCTCACCACCAGCGTGTTCACGAAGAGGCCAATCAGCCCCTCCACTTCCTTCGTCGTGCGCCCCGACACCGGCGAGCCCACCACCACGTCCCACTGTCCGCTGTAGCGCGCCAGCAGCACCTGGAAGCCCGCAAGCAGCGTCATGTACAGCGTCACGCCCTCCCGCAGGCTCAGTTGCTTCAACTTCTCGCTCAACTCCGAGGACAGCCTCACCGCCACGCTCGCGCCCTGGTACCCCTGCACCGCCGGCCTCGGTCGGTCCGTGGGCACCTCCAGCGCTTCGGGCACTCCCGCCAGCTTCGTCCTCCACCACGACAACTGCTCCTCCAGCACCTCCCCCTTCAGCCACTCGCGCTGCCACACCGCGTAGTCCACGTACTGCACGGGCAACTCCGGCAGCGTCGCGGCCTCTCCCTTCACATAGGCGCCATAGAGCGTCTCCAGCTCCTTCGTGAGCACCCACGTCGACCAGCCGTCCGCCACGATGTGGTGCAGCACCAGCACCAACACGTGCTCCTGCTCGCCCAGCTTCAGCAGCGTCACGCGCAGCAACGGGCCTGTGCTCAAGTCGAACGGACGCCGTCCTTCTTCGGCTCCCAGTCGGAGCGCCTCTTGCTCTCGGGTTTCGACGGAGAGGCCACTCAGGTCCACCACGGACAACGGCAGGGAGGCGGCGGCGTGGATGCGCTGCACGGCCCCCTGCTCATGTTGATGGAAGGTCGTCCTCAAGGATTCGTGGCGACGGAGCAGTTCATTGAAGGCACGCTCCAGGGCCTTCACTTCGAGCACGCCCTCCAGCTTCATCGCGAGCGCGATGTTGTAGAGCGAGCCACCCGGCTCCAACCGGTCGAGGAACCACAAGCGCTGCTGCGCGAACGACTGGGGCAGTGCCTCCGCCCGTGCTGTACGGACCAGCTCTGGACGACCTGTCCCGAGCCCGTCCTTCACGAGTTCATCCAATCGCGAGGCCAGCGCGGACACCGTGGGTGACTCGAAGAGCATCCGCACCGGCACGTCGCGGCCCAGCGTCTCCCGCAGTCGCGAGGCCACCTGCATCACCAGCAGCGAGTGCCCTCCCCGCTCGAAGAAATGGTCCTCCGCGCCAACGCGCTTCACGCCCAGCAGCGGCGCCCAGAGCTTTGCCACCCGCTCCTCCATCGCCGTCCTGGGCGCGATGAAGGACTCCAGGGTCTGCTCCAAATCCCGCTGCTCCGTGCGCCGGGCGTGGATGCGAACTGACGGCGTCCTCTCCGGCACTTCAATGTGCCCAGGCATCCCGAGCGCATCCAGCCGCGCGTCGGGCATCGCCACGGCGGACTCCAGCAGTCGCTCGTAGTGGATGGCCAGGCGCTCCACGGTCCGCGTGTCGAACAGGTCCGTGTTGAACACCCAGTAACCCGCCATGCCCTCCGCGTCCTCTCGCACGGACAACGCGAGGTCGAACTTCGCCACCTGCGTCCCCAGGTCCAACGGGCGCAGCGCGAGCCCTGGCAACGACAAGTCTCCCGACGGTGCACTCTGGAGCGCGAAGGACACCTGCACCAACGGCGAGCGGCTCAAGTCGCGAGTCAACTGCAACGCATCCACCAGCTTCTCGAACGGCACTTCCTGATGCGCGAAGGCGCCCAGCACGGACTCCCGGACCTGCGCCAGCAGCTCACGGAACGTCAGCGCCCTCGACGCCTCCGTCCTCACCACCAACGTGTTCACGAAGAAGCCAATCAGGCCTTCGACTTCCTTTCTCGTCCGACCCGACACGGGCGAGCCCACCACCACGTCCCACTGCCCGCTGTAGCGCGCCAGCAACACCTGGAACACCGCCAGCAGCGTCATGTACAGCGTCACATCCTCCGCGCGACTCAAGCGCTTCAGCTTCGCGCTCAGCTCGAAGGACAGCCGCACCGCCATGCTCGCGCCGCGATGCCCCTGCACCGCGGGTCTCGGTCGGTCGGTCGGCAGCTCCAGCGCTTCGGGGGCGCCCTCCAGCTTCGCCCTCCACCACGACAACTGCTCTTCCAGCACGTCTCCCTTCAACCACTCCCGCTGCCACACCGCGTAGTCGGCGTACTGCACCGGCAGCTCCGGCAACGCCGCGTCTCCGCCCTTCACCTGGGAGGTGTAGAGCGCCTCCAGCTCCTTCGTGAGCACGCCCATCGACCAGCCGTCGGACACGATGTGGTGCAGCACCAGCACCAGCACATGCTCCTGCTCGCTCAGCTTCAGCAGCGTCACTCGCAGCAACGGGCCCGCGCTCAAGTCGAACGGGCGCTGCTCCTCCTTCATCCCGAGTCGCAAGGCCTCGGGCGCTCGCGCCTCCACGGGCAGACCGCTCAGGTCCACCACGGACAGCGGCACGGACACAGAGGGACTGATGTGCTGAATCGCGCCCTGCCCACCTTGGCGGATTGTCGTCCTCAGGGACTCGTGGCGGCGAACCAACTCATGGAACGCCTTCTCCAGCGCGCCAAGGTCGAGCGCGCCCTCCAACGTCATCGCCAGGGCGATGTTGTAGAGCGGGCTGTTCGGCTCCAGCCGGTCGAGGAACCACAGGCGCTGCTGCGCGAAGGACAGGGGCAGCGCATCCGCCCTCGATGCGGGGAGCAACTCCGGACTCCGAGTTTCAAGGCTTCCCCGCACCAACGTGGACAGCCTCGCGGCCAACGAGGACACCGTGGGTGCCTCGAAGAGCATGCGCACCGGCACTTCGTGTCCCAAGGCGGCTCTCAGCCGGGACCCCGCCTGCATCACCAGCAGCGAGTGTCCTCCTCGCTCGAAGAAGTTGTCCTCCGCGCCGAGGCGCTTCACGCCCAGCAGCGGAACCCAGGTCTCCGCCACCAGCTCTTCCATCGCGGTCCTGGGAGCGATGAAGCCCTCCAACCCCTCCTCTGGAATCACGCGCTCGCCGCTGCGTGACTGGATGCGGGGACCAGCGACCTTCACGGGGACCTCGCGGTGCCCTGGCATCGGAAGCGCTCGCAGCGTCGCCTCCGGCACTTCCACGACCGCCTCCAGCAACCGCTGGTAGTGCGTCGCCATCCGCTCCACCGTCGCGGTGTCGAACAGGTCCGTGTTCAAATCCCAGGAGCCTGACAGTCCCTCCACGTCCTCTCGCACGGACAACGCGAGGTCGAACTTGGCGGTCCGAGTCCCCAGGTCCACCGGTTTCTGCGTGAGCCCCGGCAACGACAGGTCTCCCGACGGTGCGCTCTGGAGCGCGAAGGACACCTGCACCAACGGCGAGCGGCTCAGGTCGCGAGACAGTTGCAACGCATCCACCAGCTTCTCGAACGGCACGTCCTGGTGCGTAAGCGCCCCCAGGACCGCGTCCCGGACACGCCTCAACATCTCCCGGAACGTCAGCTCGCCCGACGCCTCCGTCCTCACCACCAGCGTGTTCACGAAGAAGCCAATCAGCCCTTCGACCTCCTTCGTCGTCCGCCCCGATACTGGTGAACCCACCACCACGTCCCACTGTCCGCTGTAGCGCGCCAGCAGCACCTGGAAGCCCGCCAGCAACGTCATGTACAGCGTCACGCCTTCCGCACGGCTCAGCCGCTTCAGCTTCTCGCTCAGCTCCGCGGACAGCTTCACCGCCACGCTCGCGCCTCGGTACCCCTGCACCTCCGGCCTCGGTCGGTCCGTCGGCACCTCCAGCACTTCTGGGGCTCCCGCCAACCTCGCCCTCCACCACGACAACTGCTCCTCCAGCACCTCGCCCTTCAGCCACTCCCGCTGCCACACCGCGTAGTCCGCGTACTGCACCGGCAGCTCCGGCAACGTCGCTTGCGAGCCCCCCACCTGCGCACCGTAGAGCGCCTCCAACTCCTTCGTGAGCACTCCCATCGACCAGCCATCCGCCACGATGTGGTGCAGCACCAGCACCAACACGTGCTCCTGCTCACCCAGCTTCAGCAGCGTCACTCGCAGCAGGGGACCCTTGCCCAGGTCGAACGGGCGCTGGCCTTCCTCCGCGCCGAGTCGCAAAGCTTCCTGCTCTCGCGCCAGAGCGGGCAGGCTGCTCAGGTCCACCAGGGGAAGCGGCGCTGGCTCGAAGGGATGGATGTGCTGCGTCGCTCCATGGTCTCCCTGCTCGAAGGTCGTCCTCAGGGACTCGTGGCGACGGATCAACACGTGGAACGAGCGCTCCAGGGCCGCGACGTCCAACGCCCCCGTCAGTCGCATCGCGAGGGGGATGTTGTAGAGCGGGCTGTTCGGCTCCAACCGGTCGAGGAACCACAAGCGCTGCTGCGCGAACGACTGCGGCGACGCCTCCGTGCGAGTCGTGGGCACCAGCTCCGGACGTCCTCGTCCAGCACCACCACCGACGAGGGTCTCCAGGCTCCTGGCCAGTGTGGCGACGGTGGGTGCCTCGAAGAGCATCCTCACCGACACCTCATGCCCCAGCACCTCGCGCAGCCGCGAGGCCACCTGCATTACGAGCAGCGAGTGACCTCCCCGCTCGAAGAAGTTGTCTTCGGCACCCACGTGCTTCACGCCGAGCAGCGGAGCCCAGACTCCCGCCACCAGTTCCTCGATGGCGGTCCTCGGTGCGATGAACCCCTGTGGCACTGACTCCGGAGCGAGCAGGTCCAACCGCCGAGCCTGGAGGCGTGCCACTGGCACCTTCACCGGCACTTCGTGATGCCCCGACATGGGAAGCGCGCTCAATCTCGCCTCCGGATTCTCCACCACCGCCTCCAGCACCTGCTGGTAGTGCGTCGCCAGGCGCTCCACGGTCGCCGCGTCGAACAGGTCCGTATTGAGTTCCCAGAAGCCCGTCAGGTCCTCCGCGTCCTCACGAACCGATAGAGCGAGGTCGAACTTCGCCATACCCGGCTCGTACGTCACCTCCGACGAGGACAGCCCCGGCAGCGCCGGCAACTGAGAGGGCCCGTTCAAGCCGAAGGCAATCTGGACCAGGGGCGCGCGACTCAAGTCGCGGCTCGACTGCAATGCCTCCACCAGCTTCTCGAACGGCACTTCCTGGTGCCCGAAGGCCCCCAGCACCGACTCCTTCACACGCCTCAACATCTCCCGGAACGTCAGCTCGCCCGACGCCTCCGTCCTCACCACCAGCGTGTTCACGAAGAAGCCAATCAGGCCTTCGACCTCCTTCGTCGTCCGCCCCGATACTGGTGAACCCACCACCACGTCCCACTGTCCGCTGTAGCGCGCCAGCAGCACCTGGAAGCCCGCCAGCAACGTCATGTACAGCGTCACGCCTTCCGCACGGCTCAGCCGCTTCAGCTTCTCGCTCAGCTCCGCGGACAGCTTCACCGCCACGCTCGCGCCTCGGTACCCCTGCACCTCCGGCCTCGGTCGGTCCGTCGGCACCTTCAGCACTTCTGGGGCTCCCGCCAACCTCGCCCTCCACCACGACAACTGCTCCTCCAGCACCTCGCCCTTCAGCCACTCCCGCTGCCACACCGCGTAGTCCGCGTACTGCACCGGCAGCTCCGGCAACGTCGCTTGCGAGCCCCCCACCTGCGCACCGTAGAGCGCCTCCAACTCCTTCGTGAGCACTCCCATCGACCAGCCGTCCGCCACGATGTGGTGCAGCACCAGCACCAGCACGTGCTCCTGCTCACCCAGCTTCAGCAGCGTCACTCGCAGCAGGGGACCCTTGCCCAGGTCGAAGGACTGCCTCGCCAGTGTCTCCACCTGGCCTCGCACGCCATCCTCCGAGGCCTCCACCACCGCCAGCGGAACCGTCACGTCCGAGGCGATGCGCTGCACCGGTTCGCCTTCCACTTCCTCGAACGTCGTGCGCAGCGCCTCGTGTCTCCGCACCACCGCCGCGAGCGATTGCTCCAGCGCCTTCAAGTTCAACGCCCCTCGCAACCGAACGACGAACGGCAGGTTGTACGAATACCCTCCCGCGTCGAGCTTCCCGAGGAACCACAAGCGCTGCTGCGCGAACGACAGCGGCATCGTGGCTTGCCTCGACACTCGCGTTGGCACAGGGGTGCTCATTCCCTGCCCGCTTGCCTTCACGGCCTCCAATCGCTCGGCCAGCGCTTCCACGGTGGGCGCTTCGAACACCCATCGCACCGGAACATCACGACCGAGCGCCGCGCGGAGCCGCGACACCACGCGCGTCGCCAGCAACGAATGACCACCGAGCGCGAAGAAGTCGTCCTTCACGCCCACCCGCGCCACGCCGAGCAGCGGCGTCCAGATGCGCGCCACCAGCGACTCCATCACCGTCCGAAGCCCCTGCACCGCCTCCGCGCTCGGCCCGTCCTGCTCCGGCGACGGCAGGGCCTTTCGGTCCACCTTCCCATTCGCAGTCAACGGCAGCGCCGCCAACTTCACGAAGGCCGAGGGCACCATGAACTCGGGCAGCTTCTGCTTCAGCCAGTCCCGCACCCGAGGTGCCTCGGGCGGCTGCGCCTGTTCGACGTAGTACGCGACCAGGCGCTTGCCTCCCGCGCCATCCCGCACCACCACCAACCCGTCCTTCACCGCCGGATGCGCGAGGAGCGATGCCTCCACCTCGGCCAGCTCGATGCGGTAGCCCCGCACCTTCACCTGGCTGTCCCGTCGGCCCAGGAACTCCAGCACCCCGTCCGGGCGGAAGCGCGCCAGGTCTCCAGTGCGATAGAGCCGCTCTCCTGGCACCGCGCTGAACGGATTCGGAATGAAGCGGTCCGCCGTCACATCGGGCTGGCGCAGATACCCTCGCGCGAGGCCATCACCACCGATGTACAGCTCTCCCGCCACGCCCACTGGAACGGGCTCCATCCCAGCATCCAGCACATAGACCTGCGTGTTGCCGATGGGCCGGCCAATGGGCACCGACGCGCCCACGTCCTCCACTCGCGTCATCCGATGGACCGACGTGAAGAGCGTGCTCTCCGTCGGCCCGTAGCAGGCCGTCACCGGAATCTTCAGCTCCTCCAATACGCGCTTCACGTGCGGCGCGGACACCACGTCTCCACCTGTCAGGAGCTGGCGGACTCCCTTCAGCCCGTCCATCCCCAGCTCCACCATCTGGCTGAACAGGCCCGCCGTCAGGTGCAACAACGTGACGGAGTGCCGATGGAGCACGTCCGTCAGCAAGTCCAACTCGCTGGGCGAACGCGGCGGGAAGACGACCAGCCTTCCACCCAGGCACAGCGGTCCCCACACCTCCAACGTCGACGCATCGAAGGAGATGGGCGCGATGAGCAGGAACGTCTCCTCCGGCCCCAGTCGCGCGTAGGGCGCGCCGTACAACAACCGCAGCACGCCTCGGTGCTCCACGGCCACGCCCTTGGGCCGCCCCGTGCTTCCCGACGTGAAGTCCACGTACGCCAGGTTCCGACCCGACACAGGCATGCGCGGCGCCGTCGTCGGCAGGTCCGCCAGTCGCTCCTCCTCCAACAGCATCAACTCGGGACGTCCCTCCTGGGGCAACTGCTCCAGCAAGGCACGAGTGGTGACGAGCAGCCGAGGCGTCGTGTCCTCCAACATCTGCTCCAGCCGCCGCGCCGGATAGCTGGAGTCCAGGGGGACATACGCACCACCGGCCTTGAGGATGGCCAGCAGCGACACGATGAGCTCCACCGAGCGCTCCAGGCACACCGCCACCAGCACATCCACGCCCACGCCACGCGCCTTCAGCGCCCACGCCAGTTGATTGGCCCGAGCCTCCAGCTCCCGATAGCTCAACCGTTGCTCACCGAACTCCAACGCCACCGCGTCCGGCCGCAGCGCCACCTGCTCCTCGAAGAGGTGATGGACGCAGCCCTCGCGCGGGAACTCCACCGCCGTCTGGTTCCACGCCTCCAGCACGCGTTGGCGTTCGTCCGGCGGCAGGAGCGGAAGCGACGACAGCCGCGCCTCCGGTCGGCTGGAGAGGTTGCGCAACAGCTCCAGGAAGCACTCCGAGATGCGCTGGACGGTGGACGGCTCGAAGAGGTCCGCGTTGTAGATGAGCTGCCCTTCGACAGCGGCTCCCGGTGCGTCGACCAGCAGCAGCTCCAGGTCGAACTTGGCGATGGTGCTCGCGAAGTCCCAGGGGCTCGCGGTGACACCCGGCAGCGAGAGCAGCGGCGCGGCCTCCTGCAAGGTGAAGAGCACCTGGAACAACGGCGAGCGGCTCAAGTCCCGCTCCGGACGGAGGTGCTCCACCAGTCGCTCGAAGGGCACGTCCTGGTGCGCGAGCGCCCCCAGCACCGTCTCCTTCGTCTGACGCAGGAGCACCTGGAACGAGGACGCCGCATCCGGCTGTGCTCGCAGGGCCAGCGTGTTCACGAAGAAGCCCATCAGCCCCTCCGTCTCCCTCGCCGTCCGCCCCGACACGGGGGAGCCCACCACCACGTCCCACTGTCCGCTGTAGCGCGCCAGCAACACCTGGAAGCCCGCCAGCAGCGTCATGTACAGCGTCGCGCCTTCTCGTCGGCTCAGCCGCCGCAGCGCTTCGCTCAACTCCGAGGACAAGCGCACCGGCACGCTCGCCCCTCGGTATCCCTGCACCGCGGGCCTCGGCCGGTCCGTGGGCAACTCCAACACCGGCGGCGCGCCTTTCATCGCCTCGTGCCACCAGGAGAGCTGCGAGGCCTCCACGTCTCCCTTCAGCCAGCCGTGCTGCCACACCGAGTAGTCCGCGTACTGCACCGGCAGCTCGGGCAATGACGAGGCCTCGACATACAGCGCCTCCAACTCTCGGGTGAGCACGCCGAGCGACCAGCCATCCGCGACCAGGTGGTGCAGCACCACCACCAGCACCTGCTCGTCACCCCGCGTCCGCAGCAGCGTCGCGCGCAGCAGGGGCGCCCGCGCGACGTCGAACGGCGCCTGGACCTCCCGCACCACGCGGCTCCGCACCGCCTCTTCCACGTCGTCGGCGCCCTCCACCGACTCCACCGTCAGGGGCACCACGGAATCAGCGGCGACGCGCTGAACGGGCTCACCTCCCACTTCGACGAAGCTCGTGCGCAGCGCCTCGTGTCGGCGGACCACCTCCGCGAGTGCTCTCTCCAGGGCCTCCACCTTCACGGCACCACGGAGTCGGACGACGAAGGGCAGGTTGTACGAATGCCCTCCCGCGTCGAGCTGCGCGAGGAACCACAGGCGCTGCTGCGCGAATGACAGGGGCGGGTCCACGAGCCGCTCGGCTCGCATCAGCACCGGCAGCCGCGCGTGTCCTCCCAGCGCACCCAGTCGCCCGGCCAGCGCCTCCACCGTGGGCGCCTCGAACAACAGTCGCACGGGCACGTCGTGGCCCAGGGCATCCCTCAGTCGCGACACCACGCGCGTCGCCAGCAACGAGTGCCCACCCAGCGCGAAGAAGTCGTCCCTCACGCCCACGGGCGAGACGCCCAGCACCTCCCGCCAGACCTCCGCCAGCGTCCGCTCCAGCGCGTCACGCGGCGCCTCGTAGCGGGCGCCCGCCTCCGCGCGACGCGAGTCCACCTCCGGCAGCGCGCGACGATTCACCTTGCCGCTGGGAGTCAGCGGCAGCGCCTCCAGTCGCACCAGCACGCCCGGCACCATGTACTCGGGCAGCCGCTTCGCCAGTCGACGCTTCAAGTCCTCCGCGTCCCAAGACTCGAGCAGCCGATTCGCCAGCCGGAGCTTCAGGTCCTCCGCGTCGGAGGACTCGGGCAGCTGATTCGCCAGCCGGCGCTTCTGGTCCTCCGCGTCCGAGGACTCGGGCCGCACGACGTAGCCCACCAGTCGCTTCTCTCCCCCGTCCGTTCGCCGCACCACCACCGCCGCGTCCGTCACGCCGGGGAGTTCCTTCAGCGCGACCTCCACCTCACCCAGCTCGACGCGGAAGCCGCGCACCTTCACCTGCTCATCCGCGCGACCCTGAAGCTCCAGGTTCCCGTCCGCCAGCCATCGCCCCCGGTCTCCCGTGCGGTAGATGCGCCGCCCATCCCGGCCACTGTCCAGGACGTTCGGGACGAAGCGCTCCGCCGTCAGCTCTGGCCGCCCCCAGTAGCCGTGCGCGAGGCTCCGCTCTCCCACGCACACCTCTCCCGTCACACCGATGGGGCACGGGGCTCCCCACGCATCCAGCACCATCACCGTCGCGAGGACGATGGGCCTGCCCACCGGAGGCAGCGCCGGCCACGTCGAGGGCGGACCTTTCGCTCTCCACGCCGTCACCACGTGCGTCTCCGTGGGGCCGTACTGGTTCTCCAGCACACAGCCCGGCAGTCGCTCGAAGAACGACACCACCGCGGGCGTCACCTGCAACGGCTCTCCCGCCGTCACCACTTCGCGCAGCGGCGGCAACTCCGTCTCGTGTCGAGCTCGCTCACTGAGCGCCTGGAGCGCCACGAAGGGCACGAAGAGCCGCTCCACGCGGTGCTCGCGCAGATACGCCATCAACGTCGCGGGGTCCTGACGCGTCGCCGCCGAAACGAGGACGAGCGTGCCGCCCTCGCCCAGTGTGCAGAACAGCTCCTGGAAGGACACGTCGAAGCTCAGCGAGGCGAACTGGAGTGTCCTCGCCCCAGGCGCCGACGTGCTCGCCAACTGCCAGTTCACCAGCGTGCCGAACGCACGATGGGACATCGTCACGCCCTTGGGCGTCCCCGTGCTCCCCGACGTGAAGAGGACGTAGCAGGGAAGCTCCGGCGACAACACCCATCCGGGCGCCACGGTGGACTGCTCGGCGATGCGCGCGGCCTCCTCTTCCAGCCTCACCCTCCGCGCCGTGCCCTCCTCGGGCAGCGCACGCTCCAGCGCGGCATGCACCAGCACCACCGGCGCGCCCACATCATCGAGCATCCGCGCCAGTCGCGACGGCGGATAGCCAGGGTCCAACGGAAGGCACGCCGCACCTGTCTTCAACGTCGCCAGCACCGCCACCGGAAGGTCGAGGCTGCTTCGCTCCAGGCACAGCCCCACCACGCTCCCCGGGCGAACCCCCAGCGCCATCAGGTGGTGCGCGAGCTGATTGGCCCGCTGCTCCAGTTGCGCGTACGTCAGCGAGCCGCCGCCATTCGTCACCGCCATGGCCGAGGGCGTGCGCGCCGCCTGCGCCTCCACCCGTCGATGCATCAACCACGACGGGTGCCGCACCTCCTCCTGCCACGGCCACTCCACCAACACCTTCCGCCGCTCCTCCGCATCCAGGAGGTCCACCTGACCCACCTTGCGCTCCGGGTCCTCCAGCACTCCCTTCAGCAGCGCCACATGGTGGCTGGCGAGCCCGCGGACCGTCGCCTCGTCGAACAGCGCCGTGCTGTACTCCCACAGCGCGACCCAACCCTCCGGCGTCTCGCGCACGAAGAGCGTGAGGTCGAACTTCGCGACGCCCGGCTCGAAGTCCACGTCGCGCGACTCCAGCCCCGACAGTCGCACCAGCGGCGGCGCGTTCTGGAGCACGAGCAGCACCTGGAACAACGGCGAGCGGCTCAAGTCCCGCACCGGCCGCAGCGCATCCACCAGTCGCTCGAAGGGCACGTCCTGATGCTGGTACGCCCCCATGCACGCCTGACGCACGCGTCCCAGCAACGACTTGAAGGACTCGTTGCCGTCCACATCCACGCGCAACGCCAGCGTGTTGGCGAAGAACCCGATGAGCCCCTCCACCTCGCGCCGCGTGCGCCCCGCGATGGGGGTGCCCACCACCACGTCCGGCTGCCCGCTGTGCCGCGACAACAACGCCTGGAGGCTCGCCAGCAACAACATGAACGGCGTCACCGCCTCCTGCTTGCACCGCTCCCGCAGCGCCTTCATCAACTCCGCGGGCAGCGGCACGCCCAGCACCGCGCCCTTGGCCGACTGCACCGGGGGCCTCGGCCTGTCCGTCGGCAGCTCCAGCGCGGGCGAGGCGCCCTCCAGGTGCTGCTTCCACCACGCGAGCTGCTCCTCCAGCACCTCCCCCTTCAACCACTCGCGCTGCCACGCCGCATGGTCCGCGTACTGCACCGTCAGCACGGGCAGCTTCGACTCGCGGCCTTCGAGGAAGGCGCCGTACAGCTCGCCGACGTCCCGCTCCAGCAAGGACAACGACCAGCCATCACACGAGATGTGGTGCAGCGTCAGGAGCAGCACATGCTCCTCTTCATCCAGGCGCAACAGCCGCGCGCGCAGCATCGGCCCCGTGCCCAAATCGAACGGACGCCGTGCCTCCTCCTCCGCGAGCCTTCGGGCCTCCTGCTCACGCTCCGGCCCCTCCAGTCGCTCCACCACCAGCGACACCGGCGCCTCGGAGGCGATGCACTGCACCGGCTCCCCTTCGACCTCCGCGAAGGTCGTCCGCAGCGCTTCGTGCCGGCGCACCACCTCCGTCAGCGCGCGCTCCAGCGTTGATACATCGAGACATCCCTTGAGCCGCGCGAAGAACGGCGCGTTGTAGGCGAAGCCCGACGGGTCCAACCGCGAGAGGAACCACATGCGACGCTGGGCGAAGGAGAGCGGCGGAGGGCCCTCCCGGCGAACGGGCACCACAGGCGGCGGCCTGCGAACACGAGGGCTCGCGGGCTTCGGCTCATTCGCGGACATGTCGACACCTCAAACTCAAGAAGACGAATCTCGGAAGACACGAAGCCCCGCGTCGGTGAGACCGACACCTGGCGCTCCGTGAGAAGGCGTGAAGCTTGAGTCCCCGCACAGCCCCTCGGGGACGATGGCGGGAGAAGGCCCGCCTCCTGGACAACGGACTTCGTCAGGCCGCGGGGAAGGTGCGGCCCTGCTCCAGCAGCTGCTCCTCGCAGGCGGCGGCCACGTGCTCCAGCGTGTTGAACAGGTCCACCATGGAGAGCTGGACGCCCAGCTCCTCCTCGATTCGGTTGGCCAGCATCGTCGCCATCAGCGAGTTGCCACCCATCTCCAGGAAGTGGTCCTCCGGCCTCACCACGTCCGTCCCCAAGAGCTCGCGCCAATACCCGGCGAGCTGTCGCACCAACGGCGTGGTGCTCGAGTCAGTGCTCACGTGTTGCTCCTCAGGATGGGGGACATGCTCAGCCCACCTTCGCGGTGGGGGCCTTCAAGCGCTCGCGCAGCAGATACTTGCGAATCTTCCCCGACGGCGTCTTCGGCATCTCCTCGACGACCTCCAGCCGGTCCGGCCAGTACTGATTCGACATGCCCAGGCCCTTCAGGTGGGCGCGCAGCTCGTCCAGCGTCGGCGTCTCGTCGCGCGGCACCACCACGGCGCAGACGCGCTCACCGCCGATGCGGTCGTCCGAGTGTCCGATGACGGCCACCTCCCTGACTTTCGGGTGCGAGTACAGCGCGGACTCCACCTCCACCACCGGCACCTTCTGGCCATAGCGGAAGATGACGTCCTTGAGCCGCCCGACGATGCGGATGCCCCCGCGCCCGTCGTCCCGCGCCAGGTCTCCCGTGTCGAACCAGCCCTCCTCGTCGACACACGCGCGGTAGAGGTCCTCGCGCTTGAAGTAGCCCAGGCACTGGCTGGCCCCTCGGACGAGCAGCCGTCCGGTGCCCTCTGGATACGGTGAGCCGTCTTCCGCCAGGGCGGGAACAATCTTCACCTCCATCCAGTCGACAGGCCTGCCGTCGCTGTTGGAGGGCCAGTCCGGCGGGTCCTCGCGGCGCGTAATCGTCACCGCGCCGTTCTCCGTCATCCCCCACAGCGTGTGCAGCGGAACACCGAAGCTCTCGCGCACCGCGGCGATGAGGTGCGGCGGCACGGGAATGGAGCCGGTGGACAGCCGACGCAGCGACGAGGTGTCTCCGCCCCGCTTCTTCTTCGCGGCGATGACGTTCATCACATACGTGGGAATCCCATACATGAACGTGACGCGGTGCTCGTCGATGCAGCGCAGCGTGAGCTCCGGGTCTCCCACGTCCATGTAGACAGCCGTCGCGCCCAACAACACCGGCATCAAGTACAGGTAAGTAAATCCGCTGGAGGCGGTGAGCAGCGAGGGCAGGCACACCACGTCATCGGCGCCCAGCGCCAGGGTGTCGACCAGCGCGCGGGTGATGCCGAAGTTGGTGTTGTGCGAGTGGATGACGCCCTTGGGCTCGCCCGTCGTCCCCGACGTGTAGAGGACGTTGCACACGTCGTCCGGGCGCGCCGAGCGAGCGTCCAGCTCCGCCTTCGGCGTCTCGTCCTCCCAGTGCCGCGCGACGAAGTACGCGTCGAAGTCCAGCTCGCCCGCCTCGGACGCCTGCTCGCCCGCGCCAATGAAGACGCGGTGCTTGAGCGACGGCAGCGCTCGCGACGCCTCGCGCAACATGTCCCGGTGCGAGTGCCCGCTCCAACTCAGGGGTCCCACGTAGACGGACGACTCCGTCCTGCCGAGGATGAACTCCACCTCGCGGCGACGGTAGTCCGGAGGGATGGGCGCGACGACTGCGCCGATGCGCGCGCACGCCAGCGCCATCGCCGTGAATTGCCACCAGTTGGGCAACTGCACCGCCACCAGCTCGCCCCGCGCCACGCCCAGCGACACGAGCGCGCCCGCGAAGCGCTCCACGTAGCGTCCCAGCTCCGCGTAGCTCAGCTTCGTGACGTCCTTGGCGAAGTAGCGCGCCGCGACGATGGCCGTCTTGTCCGGATGCGTCCGCACGGCCCGACGCAAGTCGTCGAGTACCGTCTCGTCACGCCACCAACCCTTGCTCCGGTACAGCGCCGCCTGCTCCAACGAGGGGCCGCTTCCGAACCGTGCGTCCATGTCCGCACCCTCCGTGTACCGCGAGACTGTCCTCGACGGCGGGAGACCATAACGATACGCGTACAAAACCAGCAAGACGGCGAAAGCTCACATGTCTGCACCCCAAGTCCCCATCACTCACATTGACGGGCGTGCTCTCGGTTTCCTACTTTGGAATGAAAGGCGCAGAAATCCATGGTCCAGGTACCTCTCGAGGAGCGCGCCAGACGCATTCGCCGGACCATCCTCCGGCTCGCCGCCACGTCGGTCGGCTGCCACCTCGGTGGCTCGCTGTCGATGGTGGAGCTGTTGGTGGTGCTGCTGGGACGGGTGATGAAGTTCCGTCCCGAGGAGCCCCGCTGGGAGGAGCGCGATTCGCTCATCCTCTCCAAGGGCCACGCCGCCGCGGGCCTCTACGCCGCGCTCGCCGAGTTCGGCTTCTTCGACACTGAAGAACTGGTGCAACGATACAACGCCGACGGAAGTCCCTTCACCGGACACGTGAATGCGGCGGTGCCGGGCGTTGAGTTTCCCACGGGAAGCCTGGGGCACGGCGTGGGACTGGGAGTAGGGCTGGCGATGGGGTACCGGCTGCGGCAGCGTTCCAACCGCGTGTTCGTCGTGTGCGGAGACGGGGAGATGGGCGAAGGCTCCAACTGGGAGGCGCTGCAAATCGCCGCGCAGCACCACCTGTCGCGACTCACCGTGCTGGTCGACCGCAACGGCGGACAGAACGACGGCCCCACCGAGGCCATCCTCTCCCAGGCCTCCCTGGTGGAGCGGCTGCGAGCCTTCGGGCTGAAGACCGTGGAGGTGGATGGGCATGACCTGGACGCCCTGGGTCGTGCGCTGGAGGAGCCCTCCGAGGAGCCTCGCGCGATTGTCGCCCGGACGCAGAAGGGCGCGGGCGTGCCCATGTTTCGCGGCAAGGGGCCGCACTACGCGACCTTCAACGCCGACCAGCTCCGCCGGGCACTCACCTCACTGGGTGAGGTGACGCCATGACAGGCTCCCCGACGAGCTCCACCACCTCCAGCGGCGCTGACCTGCTGACGTCGCCGCAGGACTGGCTGCGCGAGCAACCGGGCCTGCCCAACCGACAGGTGTTCCGGCACACCCTGGCGCGACTGGCGGACGTGGAGCCGCGCATCGTGTTGCTGGAGGCGGACCTGGCGGGTGGAGGAGACCCTTTCCCCGTGCGGCACCCGGGGCGGTTCTTCAACCTGGGCATCTGCGAGGCGGCGATGCTCGACATCGCGTGCGGCATGGCGGCCACCGGGCACGTCGTGTTCGCCCACACCTTCGCGCCCTTCGGGGCGATGCGCGCGTGCGAGCAGGTGCGGCTGGGCCTCGCCTACGCGCGGGCGAACGTGAAGCTCGTCTGCGACTACGGCGGCCTGTCCGGCGCGTTCTTCGGGCCCACGCACCACGCCATCGAGGACCTGGCGATTCTCCGCGCGATGCCGGGCATGACGGTGGTGTCTCCGGCGGACGGGTTGGAGACGATTCAGGCGACGCGCGCGCTGCTGGAGATGGAGGGCCCGGTGTACCTGCGGCTCGGCCGCAACCGCGTCACCCGGCTGGAGGTGGCCCGGCCCGCGTTCGCGTTGGGGCGCGCCATGTGTCTGCGCGAGGGCGGCGACGTGGGAATCATCGCCCACGGTGAGGTCGGCGTGAGCGTGGCGCTGGACGTGGCGACGCGGCTGGAGGCGCAGGGGGTGTCCGCGCGCGTGGTGAACCTGCACACGCTCAAGCCCTTCGACGAGGAGGCGATTCTGGAGACGGCCGAGCGCACCCGGCTGCTCGTCACGGTGGAGGAGCACTCCATCCTCGGCGGCCTGGGCGGCGCGGTGTGCGAGAGCGTGGCCACCCATGGCGTGGGTCGCCGCGTGGTGCGCGCGGGCATCCAGGACCGCTACGACTCCACGGCGGGCACGCACGAGTCCCTGCTGCAACGACACGGGCTGGAAGCCGGCGCCCTGGTCGAATCGATTCTCAACGCCCTGCCCCGCCCCCGTCTGGCGGCGATGGCACCCGGGTCCAGGAGGGGATGATGCGTCGCCACGAGGTCCACCTCGTCTACACGCGGATGCGCACCGAGGAGCGGATGCTCGTCGACGCGCTTCGAGGACGCGGCTGCGCCGTGGAGACCCACGCGGACACGGACCTGGTGCTGCCGCTGAACCGCGAGCCGTGGAAGGACGGCGGCCCTGTCTTGATGCGCAGCATGTCCTTCACCCGCGCGCGCTACCTGTCCTCCATCCTGGAGGTGAAGGGCGCCCGCGTATTCAACACCGCGCGCTCCATCGCCACCTGTGGAGACAAGGCGCTCACCACGCTCGCGCTGGCGGAGCATGACGTGCCCATGCCCTGGTCCTTCCTGGGCTTCGAGCAGGACGCCTGTGTCGCGGAGATGGAGCAGCGCGGCTACCCCTGCGTGACGAAGCCCGTGCAGGGCTCCTGGGGCCGCATGGTGGCGCGCGTGGACAACAAGCACGCGGCCGAGGGGATGATGTCCATGCGCTTCGAGATGGGCGGCGCGCAGGACCACGTCGCGCTCGTCCAGCAGTACATCGACAAGCCCGGCTATGACTTGCGCGTGTACGTCATCGGCGGCGCCGTCGGAGGCATGCGCCGCCGCTCCGAGCACTGGGTGACGAACACGGCCCGAGGCGCGGTGCCGGAGCGCTACGAAGTCCCCGCGTCCCACGCGAAGCTCGCCGAGCGCGCGGCCAAGGCCGTGGGCGGAGAGATGGTGGCGGTGGACCTGCTGGAGACGCGGCAGGGCGAAATCCTGGTGAACGAAATCAACCACTGCGTGGAGTTCGCCCGGAGCATCGAGTTCACCGGCATCCCCCTGCCGGAGCTGATGGCGGACTACCTGATGGAGGCCGTGCGATGACGCGCGTCGCGGTGCTCGGGGCGGGAGGCTACGCGGGCGGCGAGGTGCTGCGCCTGCTGCTCGCCCACCCGGCGGTGGAGGTGGTCCAGGCGACGTCCGAGCAGCACGCGGGCAAGCGGCTCGACTTCCCGCATCCGCACCTGCGGGGACTGGCCACTCCACGCTTCTCTCCGCATGACGCGCTGGAGCCGTGCGATGTGCTCCTGTCCTGCATGCCCTCCGGCGAATTGATTCGCCGCTGGCCCCAGGTGAGCACGCTCGCCGGGCGCATCATCGACCTGAGCGCGGACTTCCGCCTGGAGCCCGCCGAGCACGCGCGCTGGTATCCCCGCGCGCCCCGCCCCGCGGACATGCCCGAGTTCGTCTACGGCCTGCCGGAGTGGACGGGCGCGCGGCTCAAGGACGCCCGCTTCGTCGCGGTGCCCGGCTGCATGGCCCACGCGGCGCTGCTCGCGCTGCTGCCCCTGGTGCGCGCGGGGCTGGTGAAGCCCGAAGTCGTGGTCGACGCGAAGACGGGCTCCTCCGGTGGTGGCGCGACCCCGGACCGCTCCTCGCACCATCCGGAGCGCGCCTCCGCGCTGCGCTGCTACCGCGCCGTGGGGCATCGGCACACGGGTGAAATCGAGGGTGCCACCGAGCGTCTCGCCGGCATGCGCCCCGTGGTCCACTTCAGCGCGACGGCGGTACCCAGCGTGCGCGGCGTGCTCGCCACGGTGCATGCCTTCGCGGCGCGCAAGCTGGAGGACGCGTCCGAGCCGCTGCGCGCCCTCGCGTCCACGTACCGTGAGCACCCCTTCGTCCACGTCCTGCGCGCCAACGCGAGCGCGTCTCCCTTCCCGGAGCCTGGCCCTCTGGCGGGCACCAACCACTGCGACCTGGCGGTGGAGGTGGACGCGGAGCGCGGGCGAATCGTGGTGAATGCCGCGCTGGACAACCTGGTGAAGGGCGCGGCGGGCACGGCCGTGCACGCCTTGAACCTCATGCTGGGCAGACCCGAAACGGAGGGCCTCGGCTTCCGGGGCCTCCACCCCCTCTGACGCGCGAAAGGCTCGCCCATGAGTGCCCTCACCGTCCTCTACATCACCGGCTGGTGCCGCAGCGGCAGCACCATCATCGGCAACGTGCTCAACGAGGTGGAGGGCTGCTTCCACACGGGCGAACTGAGCTTCCTCTGGAAGAACGCCTACGGGAACGGCTCCAACACCCTGTGCGGCTGCGGCACGCACCTGGTCCAGTGTCCCCTCTGGTCCAAGGTGTTGGAGCAGGGCGCCCGTCCCGGTGAGACGCCCGAGGCCCATGCCCTGCGCGTGGTGAAGCGGCAACAGGACACCGTGCGCACCCGGCACACGTGGCGCGTGCTGCGACAGGGCACGCCGTCGTCCGAGCTGTACGAGCACGCGCAGCTCCTCGCGAGCACGTACCGCACCATCGCCGATGCCACCGGCAGCCACGTCATCGTCGACAGCGGCAAGTTCCCCTCCGAGGCGGCGCTGCTGCCCCACGTAAGCGGAATCTCGCCGTACTACCTCCATCTGGTACGGGACCCTCGTGCCGTCGCGCACTCGTGGACGAAGACGAAGCAGTACGTCGTGCCGATGTCCGCCGCGCGCAGCACCGCGTACTGGTTCGGCTTCAACGTGGCCTCGGAGCTCGTCACGCGGCGCCACCCGGAGCGCTCGCTGTTCCTGCGGTACGAGGACTTCATCGCCTCGCCGGCCGCGACCATCGACTCGCTCCTGAAGCTCATCCGCGAGGACAGCGCCGTCAACCCGGTGAAGGGGCGCACCGTGGTGCTCGGGCGCAACCACACCGTCACCGGCAACCCGGACCGGTTCATCAGCGGCTCCACGCTGCTGCGGCCCGGTGACGATGCTTGGCGCAAGGAGCTGGCGCCCCGCATGAAGGCGCTCGTCTCCGCGCTCTCGTGGCCGCTGACGGGGCGGTATGGCTACCGGGGGCCTCCAACGCCCGCGCAGGTGAGTCCAGCGCCGGAGCCCGTCGTGAACGCTGGTGACGCAGGGAGGGAGACACTTGGAACTGGGACTCGCCAATAAGGTCGCGCTCATCGCCGGGGGTTCCAGTGGCTTGGGGCTCGCCGTGGCCGAGGAGCTGGTCAAGGAAGGCGCGCACGTCGCCATCGGCGCACGCGACGCGGACCGGCTCGCTCGCGCGGAGCAGCACCTTCGCGGACTGGCTCGCGGCGGCAAGGTGATGGCCACGCGCGTGGACCTGCGTGAGCACGGCGCCACGCGTGCGTGGGTGGAGGATGTGGCCAGCAAGCTGGGCGGCCCCCACATCGTCGTGACGAACAGCGCCGGTCCGCCGCCGGGGCCCGCCACGAAGTTCGACATCGTCGCGTACCAGGAGGCCGTCGACACGGTGATGTTGCCGGCCATCAACCTGGCGCTGGCGGCGTTGCCGTACATGAAGGCCGCGCGGTGGGGGCGGCTGTTGCTCATCACCTCGGAGACGGTGGTGCGGCCCGTCGCGCGCTTCGCCCTGTCCGCCACGGCGCGGCTGGGTATCGTCGGCTTCGCGTCCGCGCTGGTGCAGGAGCTGGGCGACTGCGGCGTCACCGTCAACGTGCTCGCCCCGGGCTACACCCGTACGCCTCCGGTGGAGCGCACGGCGGGCACCGGCGGCGCGGACGTGGAGGCCAACCTGCGGGCCATGGCGGCGCACATTCCGCTGAAGCGCGTGGGACTCCCGGAGGAGTTCGCCGCGGCGGCGGTGTTCCTCGCCAGCGAGCGCGCGTCGTTCATCACCGGCACGGTGCAGTTGGTGGACGGTGGAGCGAGTGTCATCGGATGAGCCCCTCGTCCCAGGTCGATGACAGTCGCGCGCCGTTGGTGGTGAAGATTGGCGGCGCCGCGGGCGTGGACCTGGACAACGTCTGCGCGGACGTGGCGGAGCTGCGCCGCCAGGGCGAGCGCGTCATCGTGGTGAATGGTGGCTCCGAGGCCGGCGACGCCCTGCTGACCTCGCTGGGCATGGAGCGCACCGAGGCGCTGACCGCCTCCGGCAACGTGGTGCGCCTGACGAACGAGGCCACGCTGCGCGTCTTGACGATGGCGTGGGTGGGTGACGTCAACAAGCGCGCGGTGCTCGCGCTGCTGGCCCGGGGTGTCTCGGCGCTTGGGATGTGCGGCGCGGACGGGCGGGTGCTCGTCGCCCGGCGACGACCGCCGCTGAAGCTCCAGGACGGCGAGCGCACGCGCATCGACCGGAGCCACCTGGCGGGAGAAATCATCGAGGTGAACTCGCGCCTCTTGAACGTGCTGCTGGCGGCGGGACAGACGCCCGTCGTGTGTCCTCCGGCGGTGACGGAGGACGGGACGTTGGTGAACGTGGACGCGGACCAGGTGGCCGCCGCGATTGCTTCGGTGATGGGCGCCCGCGCGCTGGTGATGCTCTCCAACGTGGCGGGGCTCTTGGAAGATCCGACCAACCCCGCGACGCTCATCCGCGCCAGTGACGACGTGGAGGGCGCCATGGGCTTCGCCAAGGGGCGCATGCGCTACAAGCTGGAGGCGGCTCGACGCGCGCTCGCGGCGGGAGTGTCCGCGGTTCATGTCACGGCCTCCGGCACCGCGCGGCCCGTGCTGTCCGCGCTGACGGGTGAGGCCGGCACCCGGCTGACTTCTTCCGGCAAGGTGATTCATGCGAGCCCGTGAGGCGAGCCCGGAGCTGTTGCGGTGGATGCTGGAGCACTACAGCCCCAGCCACCATGAAGCGGACTTCTCTCGCGCGCTGGCGGGGAGACTGGAGCAGCGCGGCTGGAAGGCCCACGTGGACCCGGTGGGCAACACCGTGGCCAGCATGGGGGACGGGGACACCTGCATCGCGTTGCTCGGCCACATCGACACCGTGCCGGGTGAAATCCCCGTGCGCCTGGAGGGCACGCGCCTCTTCGGACGCGGCGCGGTGGATGCCAAGGGCGCGCTCGCGGCGTTCATCGAGGCCGTGGAGCTGCTGGACGACTCGGAGCGCGCCGGCAAGCGCTTCCTCCTGCTGGGCTGTGTCGAGGAGGAGGTGGCCATCACCCGGGGCGCGCTGCATGCCCGCGAGCACCACCGGCCGGACTTCGTCGTCAATGGCGAGCCCAGCGGCGCCCACGGCATCACCCTGGGCTACAAGGGCCTCCTGCGCCTGGAGCTCGAATACCGCGCCACCCGACGCCACACCGCGAGCCGCGCCTACCACGCGCCCGCGGAGCATGTGGTCGACGCGTGGAACGCGCTGCGCCGCCGCTGCGACGAGCGCAACAAGGGGTGCACCCTCTTCGAGCAGGACCTCCCCGCGCTGCTCTCCTTCCAGACGGGCACCGATGAAGACACGGAGTGGGCCACCGCCCACGTCAACGTGCGCACCGGGCCCGCCAGTGACGTGGACGCGCTGCTCGCCTGCCTCACCGACGTCCCCGACGTGGCCGTGAAGACGGTGTCCCGCAAGCAGGCCGTCTCCGCCGAGGGCAATGACGCCCTCACACGCGCCTTCAAGCAGTCCATCCGCGAGCGCGGCGCTCGCCCCACCCTTCGAGTCAAGACGGGGACGTCCGACTGGAACACGGTGGCGGACGCGTGGAACGTGCCGACCGTCGCGTATGGGCCGGGCGACTCGTCTTTGGACCACACGCCGAACGAGCACATCGAACTGCCCGAGTACGAAGAGGGTGTCGCCGTGCTGGCCCGCGTGTTGGCGCTGCTGCCGAACAAGTCGGGCTGAAGGACTCGGGGCGGGACGTCACGTGCTCGCGACGTCCGCCTCCCGAGGCCGCTGCGTGCGCAGCCCCAGCATCGCCACGAGGAACAGCGCCGCGGAGCTGGCGGTGACGGCGCGCACGCCCACCCGGTCCGCCAGCGCGCCCTGGGCCCAGACGCCCACCGAGTACCCGACGTTGATGAGCAACATCGCGAGGCTGCTCACCCGCCCCTGCAACTCTCGCGGCGTGCGCTCCTGGTAGCGGGTGCCCAGTCCCGTCACCACCACCAGGTACACCGCGCCGAGCACGAACATGGTCCCCATCGCCACATGCAGCGTCGGGGACAGCCAGTAGAGAATTGTCACCGGCCCCATCGCGAGCACGGCCATATCCACCACGCGCTCCCGGCCCCAGCGGACCGCCAGTGCGCCCACCAGGCCCGAGGCCAGGAGCGCCCCCAGGCCCTGCATGGAGATGAGCGCCGACGCGGCGGACGCATCCGAGCCGAACACCTGCAGCGCGAACACCGGCACCAACGCGATGAAGGGCGAGATGAACAGGGCCAGGGCGAACAGCGACACCATCGCCATCCGGATGCCCGGCTCCCCTCGCGCCATGTTCGCGCCTTCGACGATGTCCGCCCACAGGCCCTTGGGGTCGATGGGCCGGGCCACGGGAGGCTCCGCGCGCACGCGGGCCACCGCCAGCAGCACCGCCATGAAGGACAGCGTGTTGACGAGCATCACCCACGCGACGCCACCGAAGGCCAGGAGCGCCGCGGCGCACACCGGCCCGAGGATGCGGCCCAGGTTGAACTGCGCCGACATCAGCGTCATCGCGCTGTGCAGGTCCTCCTTCGGCACCAGTCCGGTAATCAGCGCCGTGTAGGCCGGCCCCGACAGCACGTGCACGCAGCCGTTGAGCAGGGAGATGACGGCCACCGCCTGCACGGTGAGGTGCCCGGTGAAGGCCAGCCCCGCAAGACACGCCGCGAGCAGCGCCTGCGCCACGGCACACACCGCGATGAAGACGCGTCGGTCGAAGCGGTCCGCCAGCGCGCCTCCCAGCGGGGACAACACGAGCGACGGCAGGTACGTCAGCGCCGCCACTCCGCCCGTCCACTCCGCGCGGCCCGTCACCTCCGTGACGAAGACGCCCAGGGCGAGCACCTCCATCCACGTGCCCACGTTGGAGACGAGCGCCCCCAACCACACCGCGGTGAATTGACGGTGACGCAGGGCACGGAACGACGAGAGGCTCGCCATATTCGGGGGGGACACGGGAGCCCGCTTCTAGCAGTCCCCCGCCCCGCGCCGGAACACCGCCCCCGGCGCACACACGCCCGGCAGCCCGCGCGTCAGACGAGCTCGGACTTCGGCTGACGCGTCATCAGGTCCACGACGGCCTTCTTCGCGTTCTTGTCCTCGTAGGCAATCAGGTACACCTCCTGGCAGATGGGCAGCTCCACGCCCGTCTTCAGGGACAAGTCACGGGCGCTGCGCGCCGTCTTCACGCCCTCGGCCACTTCCTTCATCTGCCCCAGGATGTCCGGCAGCTTGCGGCCCTTGCCCAGCTCCATGCCCACGTGACGGTTGCGGCTCAGCTCGCCCGTGCACGTCAGCACCAGGTCCCCCATGCCGGACAGGCCCGACAGCGTCAGAGGGTTGGCGCCCTTGCGCACGGCGAGCCGGGTGATTTCCGCCAGCCCGCGCGTGATGATGGCCGCGCGCGCGTTGTGGCCCATGCCCAGGCCGTCCGCCATGCCCGCAGCAATCGCGATGACGTTCTTCAGCGCGCCGCCGTACTGCACGCCCACCACGTCCGTGGACGTGTAGCTGCGGAAGGTCTCCGTCTGGAGCGCCTTCTGACAACGCACGGCGACCTTGTCCCAGTGGGACGCAATCGTCACCACCGTGGGCATGCGCCGCGCCAGCTCCTTGGCGAAGCTGGGGCCGGACAGCACGGCGATGTACGGGTGGAACTCCTCCGGGAGACAGTCCTCCAGGAGCTCCGTCATCGTCAGCAGCGTCTCGTTCTCGATGCCCTTGGACACGGTGATGATGGGCACGTTGCGCGGCAGGAACGCCCTGGCGCGGGCGAGCACCTCGCGCGTGGCGTGGCTGGGCGTGGCGAGCACCACCATCTCCGCGCCGGCGAGCGCCTCCTCCAAATCCTGCGTGGCGCGAACGCGCTCGGAGATGGGGATGCCGGGCAGATAGGTGGGGTTCTCGTGCCGGGTGTTGATGGCCTCCACCACTGTCGGCTCGCGGCCCCACAGACGGACCTCCTCACAGTTCACCGCCAGCACGTTCGCCAGGGCGGTACCGAAGGAGCCGGAGCCGATGACACTGCCACGCATGAAGACCTCGCTCGAGGGGGTGGAAAGGGCACGTTGTCGTGCCGGTTGCCGATGCTAGAGACCGGTGACGATGCCGACGGAGACGACCGGCATGAAGGCGGCGTCCTCGGCACGGGTGCGGAAGTCACCGCCCAGGGTGACAGAGTAGGACGTTTTCTCGGTCAGCGGCACTTCGGCGCCCACGCGCACGGGCCACGCGCTGGAGGACACCAGGTCCGGAGGGAGTCCGCCCAGCGGCGTGCGCTGGATGGGTTCGGTGTCCAGGGCCACCAGGTAGCGCACGTCGATGAAGAGCCTGGACGCGCGGACGCCCTGGCGCTGAAAGGAGCCGACGATGCCGGGCATGACGTTCCAGTTGCGCCGGCCGGTGAGGTAACGCGCGCCCCGCTCCTCCTGGCTGGCCGAGCGGAGGAAGAACGCGTGGCTGCCCTCCATCACCAGCCCCAAGCTCCAGCGCGGGCCGCCGTCCAGCACCCGCCACCGCCAGCCCAGCCGCGCCTCGTTCATCATCCCATAGAGGCTGTCGAGCCCCACCAGCACGTCGACCTGGGGCAGCACGCCGACGGCCGCGCGGGCGGACAGCGTCGGGAAGCCCAGCGAGAGGCCGACCGCCACCCCGCCCGTCCTGCCCACGGTGCGGGCACCGAGCAGGCTGACGCGGTTGGCCACGGGGGGAGGCCCCGGAGGCGGCGCGGGAGGGGGT